>CAZLBS010000285.1:0-5473 GCA_964557505.1 uncultured Nitrospiraceae bacterium
ACGGCGCCTGGCTGGAAATCATGCCCGAGCTTTTCATTCCGCAGCGCGATGCTTCGTACCAGCAAGTTACGACGTATTCCGTTGAGCCGGGCGGTACGCTCTATGCGTTGGAAACGCTCACACCCGGGCGCGTGGCGATGGGCGAGCATTACGCTTGGAAAGAAATCGACTGGAGCACCTCCATCATTTTGGACGAGCGCCTCGCCTTCCGTGAGCGCTTCAAATTGGACGGAGCGGGCGCACCGCCAAACAGCTTTCTTGGCACATACGCCCTTCCGTACTATGCGTGCATATACATTGCTGCGCCTAAAGCTTCCGAACTCGCGCGGCGGCAGGCGGATATCCATGCCCTTCAGGCCCCGGTATGCAAGATTGGGATGACGCAATTGACCAGCACATTGATTGCGATACGGCTCGTTGCTGAGACCAGCCTTTCATTGAAGACAGCGATGGAGCGTGTTCGCGCTCTCTTTACCACGGACCTGCCCAATCTTCGGGCAAACCCACGCAAAATTTAACGCGCACCCCCGCGGTTATGGGAATGCGCGTCACTATGCTCGTAGCTGGCTCTGGCGCACAAACGCAGTCGAGTCTTGCCTTCTACTTTCTGGCCTCAACGGGGGCATCGGGAAACTTATCCAACGTATCGAGTTTCGGTGGCGCCATTATCGTTTCCACCGTGCGCGCATACATATCGAACAGCCCCGGCATCTTGTCCTTCAGGTCCAGGCGATTCACAATATGCCACTCGGCATCGGGGCCGTAGGGCTCCTGAAAATTCCATGCCGTGGTAATCACCCAATATGAAAATTCTTGAATCAATACTCGCCGCATGCCTTCCTCGTCGCCGAAAGCATCGCGTTCTTCTAAATACTGAGATACATCATAATATCCTTTTTCGATGGCCATATTCATGAAGCGATTCACTTCGGAATCCGCACGAATTCCCCACTCCTCGGGAAATGCATAATGCAAGCCTATGTCCGTCACAAAATGAAGAATGTGCTCTACGACCTCTTGTACTTGAAGCGTGTCGATTTTGAAAATGACATCACACACACTGCATGTAGCTTCAGTCTTTTGCCAAGCATCTTCTTCGTCGTCAGTCAACAAGAATCCAACTTCAGAGTCGTACATAGGAATGAGAGCCCGGTATTGGTGCATCAGGCTCAAGACCTCTGCCTGCTTTTCGTTGTCGAGCCCTGGATCCTTTGGGAACATTTCTTGAATTGTTTTCGCCACGTCTAACATAAACGTGTCGGTGATATCGTCGTTTCCCGCAAGGGTAATGCCATAAACTTCAAGCTTCTTCGTCTGGGGTGGAAACTCGGCCGTCCGAATGACCAACGTCTTGTAATAAGGGTCATACGGCGCATCCCGAACGGGCTCACGGAGTATGCACCCCCCCAGATGCGTTTCCTGAACAGCCCCCTCGTAGTTTCCGCTCTGAGCGATTGCTACTGCAGAAGAAACCCAGAAACAAGAAAGAATGAAATGCTTCACCATGATATCTCCCAGTGAAAAGGCGCCATTGCTTTGGTATTACGCTATGCCAAGCCAAGGTAATGAACAACAGCCTTGAATCACAATCAGGCCGGGGGACGGCTACTTGCTCAGGAAGCAGCCGTCCCCCTGTCCATAGACCTGACGGATTGAGGGTCCTGATTTGGGCGCCTACTGCCTCGATTCCTTGATGCGTGAGATGCCCAGCTTGATAAGCCCTGCCGACAACACGCTTAATCCAAGCAATGCCGCGACCGGCGTGCCCGGCGCCGGGGGCGGAAATGGAGTATTGTCTGGCTCTGGGTCCGGCGCAGGTGGGGCGTCATCATCGAAAGCGGCCAAGACGGTTGCGCAGTCGCACATGCTGCTAACTGCTTGAAACACCTCCAATTCTTGTGGCCCGCCGCTTTCCGGCGCAGCAATCGTGAATCCGATCACAGCATCCGTTCCGGGCGTATCGAGGTTGAGGGGGACAAAGTTAGGGTCGGCGCCAGGGTTGTCCTCGAAGAAGCCTTCATTGACCTCTGGCCCAAACTGGTTTCCACCCTCATTTGTAACAATTGCGAAATTGAATTGGTCGGCAAGGTTGATGCGCGTTCCATCAACCACTATCCCGACGTTCACCGTCGTGTCTACCCCTGGCGAGGCGCTGGAAGCATCGAAACAGAGTGCGGCAGCATCAAGCGGAAAGGTATCGAGAATCATGTTGTTCACATCATCCGCTTCTGGAAAGCACGGGTCGCCGAAAGCCTGCCCCCAAGCTGGGGCGCCCACTAGCAAAGCCGCCGTTCCGAGGGTGCTTGCCACAACAAGCAGTTTGAACAAGTTAAGCTTTTGTTTCTTCAAGTCATCTCTCCTCAAGTTTCTGTGCTTCCTGTCCGCACCCGAGGCTTCATGCCTAAGGGCCTTCCCCTGGAAGCGGTGGTTTCGTTGCCTCCTATCCCACGACCAAGACACGGTCTAGAAATAAGCGCCTTCTGCGCGGTAGACCCAAATCGCCGCCACCGGATACTCGCCGGGGTATTTGATGAACTCAACATGCCCATCCATATAGAGGACGTTCGCTCCACCAGGGATGTGATTGAAATCGAGGTTTCCGATCCCGTCAAAGGGGTATGCGTGTGTCAGGTCCCACGAGATTGGCAGCGTACTCTGAGCCACTGTGCTGCCAGCGGGATTGTTGATGTCCGTGATAAAGAATCGCTCGATGCCCTCACGAAGCCGGTAAAGTGTCGTCGGTCCGGAAGTCTCGCCGCCGCCCCAAGGCTCTAGATCTATGTCGGCATCAATGAAGGAAGGGTCTCCTACTGTATCTTGCGACATGTCGAATTGTGGAAATGCCGAGGTATCGCCCCACACATGGAACCCATGGGCAATCATTCCGCGTTGACCTGCACCTTCTTGAGGCCAAAAGCGGTCCTGACCAAAGGGTGGAATCGCCTCCTCGATAAATTGATTTCCATCGCCTGCGTTCAGGTTGACCATGGTGGATTCATCCGTCGCGAAACCAAAGTATTCATACGAGTACTGAGGAGGATCGCCTCCTTCAACATTTGTTCCTATCGGGAAGTTAGAGTAGCCAATCCGGCACGGATCAAAGGGGGCTTGCGGATCGCCGCCAAAGTTCCAGGCGCCCGATTCAAAAATGCTGTTTGCCTGAGGGTCCGAAGGACAAATGGTAACGTTGGCGTCGGTCAGATATTCTGGATAGACGGAAGACAGCTGCAAGAAGTGCTGGTTATAGAGCGTCATAGGAGACACCCACTCAGCGCAACTAAAACCCGCCGCAGCCTCAACGTCGCCCGCATTGTACGCGGCATCTTGTCCGCCTGCGCTTCCAACACCATCAATGTAGGCCCCGTCTTCATCAGTGATCCGATGCAGTCTTGGCGGCCACAATTCGCCCCGGGACTCGCCCGAGTACATTTTGAAAACCAGGCCAATCTGCTTGAGGTTGTTCTGACAGCTGGCCCGTCGTGCGGCTTCGCGGGCTCGAGAGAGGGCGGGAAGAAGAATTGCTGCTAGAATGCCAAGGATGGCGATTACAACGAGCAATTCGATCAGGGTGAATCCGTGGCGTTTCATGAGTTTCCTCCTTTCGATTGTGTGCCACCTGTGCAATAAAGAAGACGCTGATGCTCTTGCGCGCCAGCGTCTTGTTCAGAGCCGCAAAGCGCGCTTTTCGGCAGCGCACTGACATGCAGCGGCGATTCACCGATTGAGGATCCTGTTATGCTATGTCCTTACAGTGTCTCCTTATTGCTTCAGCGTTGGTCACAGAGCCGCAACCCGTGTGCCAAATTTTTCTACAAGCGCGTTATCGCTCTCAGTATCAGATTCTTAAGCGTACGCGCGTGGGCCAACCTCGAATCTTCCAAGCCGTCAGGCTCCAAAGAATCCTACCGTTTCGTAACAGCCCGATTTTGCAAAGTTACATTTGCGTATGAGTACACTATCAAAAAATTACAAGGTAGTAGACAAAAACTTCTGTATGGTAGGCGCTCGGATGTTGTACGGGTCAAGGCTTGAAAGCGGGATATAGTTCAGGAACCGCAACGCTGTTCGTAAGTTTCTCTATCTGGCCAGAAGCGATGCAAAGCAGATAGATCCGAAAAGCTTGAGCCTCCATGTGCCGGTCGGATGCGAACGCGAGCCACTTGCCATCGGCTGAAACGGCAGGTGCGCGGTCATCTGCCGCTTGCTCTGTATGGCGCACAAGGGCGCCATTCGCAAGAGAAAGCGTGTAAATCTCCGAGTTTCCATCCCGTCCCGATTCAAATGCCACCTGCTTTCCCGAAGGCGCAACACGCGGGTCGCCAATGTGGTCATTCAAGAACGTCAGCCGTGTGACGGCACCGTCGTGGATGTGGATGCTAAAGATTTCAGGGGTTCCGAGGCGGCGAGAATCAAACACGACGCGCGTGCTGTCTGGGGTCCAGCTGCAATACCCCTCGTCGGCGCCGCTATGCGTGAGCCTGTGCACGCGCCCGCTGCGCACGTTCTTCAGATAGACCTGGGATGCCTCAGTCTCCCGTGCCGCATCGAGCGCAATCCATCGGCCATCGGGCGACATGACCGGAAAGGCGTAGCCTGCGGAATCATGCGTAAGGCGTTCTACTCGCGCCTCTTCGAGAGTGTATTGGTAGAGGTCGTTCTTGCCGTTGGCCGGTGCATGCCGGTCTGAAACGAAGAGGATGCCTTTCCCATCCGGCAGCCACGACGGCATTTCGTCATCCGCAGGATGCTGCGTCAGATTCCTGATGGGCCCGTCTTCTGCATCCTTCAGGAGGATCTCCTTGCTCCCATCAACCTTCGCTTCAAAGATCACCGCAGGCTGAGCGGCGGCCCACCCTGCGGAGCAGAGCACGCCAGCAAGAACACGCCCGTGGACGCCGTTCAACAATCGTGCAAGGGTCATTTCTGTTCATTCCTTCAGGGGAGTCCACACTTGCGTGTATGCACATTGCATGCCGCCAAACGTTGAGCGGCTGAAACTTACAACTACCCAACCTACATTTTTGTGTCTTCATAGTTCCATCCTGTAGGCATTGACGAATACCTTTTGAGCCAGTACCCTTAGCGCGCCTCCCAGTCAAGCAACGCAACAGTCATGCCTGCCCGCATCGTCAAGAAGCCGCAGGAGATTTCTATGATTTTCGAAGGCATCTACACCCCTGCCATTACTCCCTTCTGTGATGAGTACGCGGTAAATGAACGGGGGTACGCGGAAGTCCTGGAGCATCTCATCGCGGCGAAGACCCACGGAATCGTTGTAGGCGGAACTACCGGGGAAAGCTATGCGCTCACAGCAGAGGAGCGCGTGCGCCAGTTTCGATACGCGCATGAAGTCATCGGGGGACGCTTGCCCTGGCTGGCGGGCGTAAATGCAATGCGTACGGAGGAGGTTTGCGCATTCGCCCTCGCGGCGCGCGATGCCGGCGCCGCCGGCCTCCTGCTGGCTGCCCCGCCC
>CAZLBS010000286.1:0-5437 GCA_964557505.1 uncultured Nitrospiraceae bacterium
GCGATGGCGGAGTGCTCGGCGATATCAACAACGATGCCGATGTCAATGCTTCAGATATCGCATTGGTCATTAACGGATTCTTGGGTTTAGTGCCCGGAATAGATACTGATGTCGATGGCAATGGGAAGACCGATGCCGTCGACATCCAGATTGTGATCAACGCCGCGCTGGGCATCCCAAATACGCTGTAAGCTCATTTAAGTTGAGCGTGCGGCAGGCTGCCCTTTTTCCACCGCTTCCCTCACGAGGCTGGTGAGTTCCCGGGCGAGTTGCTTGCGGTCGTCTCCGCGCAAGGGCGTCTTCCCGATGACGAGCGTCGCATGCACGCGGGAAAGACCGAATATGTCGCGCCCGCTTTGGATGAGGGACTTGTCGCCAGTCCAGTGAATGAGTTCGCTTGCTGGCGGGGCCCCCTCCGGCGTCCCGTAGATCAGCGCGCCGTGGTAAATCGGCCACCCCTGCTTCACCGCGACATCAATGAGCGCGGGCTTGAAGTCCTCGACCTTCCCATGTTGCGGAATGCCGCCTTCAGGAAAGATGGCAACGGAATAGCCATCTTCGATCCGTTCGCGAATGGCCTCTTGCGCGCGCTTGATGTCGCGCAGGCTGCCCCGCTCGATGAACAGCGTCCGTCCCGATTTGGCCAAGGGCCCGACGAGAAACCAATGCGCGATGTCGGCGCGCGCGATGAAAATGCTCCCGAGTTGACTGGTCACCACAAGAATGTCGAGCCAACTCAGGTGATTGCATACGAAGAAACAGGGCCTTGCTGGAGGCACGCCTTCCAGACGCACGCGAACGCCTCCAAGGCGCAGAAAGGTCCCCGCCCATACCCGCATCATCCAGGCGTGCAACCGCCGGTCAGTCTTGGGAGCCACCCAGCCGGCCGGCGTCAGCAAGACGCGAAGCAGCGACCACAAGCAGGAGAAGAGCACGACCAGCGTCAACCTGAGTACAAAACGAATGCTGGCCATAGAATGTGGCGCCCCTCCGCATTGGTGTATCCCTTCAACTCTGGCGCTGGAGTATAGTATGCTTAGCATCGCGGCGCGAATACGGCACGCTCCGGCCAGTCGCGGTTATCCACGTTACGAACGGGGGCTTCACAGTTCCGTAACGCACGCCCAGACGCTTGAAGGAAATCCGCGTGTCCATCCCGCCACCCGCATCTGTTCATGTCGAAGGGGTTGAACTGGTCGACTGTCACTATCTGACGGAAGAGCACGTCGCCTCTTTCTTGATGGTCAATGGCTCGGAAGCGGCCTTTGTCGACAACGGCGCGCAATCGGCCCTCCCCCATCTCTTGGAGGCGCTCGAGCCGCATGGCCTCATGCCAGAAGACGTCCGCTACGTGATTGTGACCCACGTGCATCTCGACCATGCAGGCGCGACTGCCGCCCTCATGGAAGCCTGCCCGAACGCGACGCTTCTGGCGCACCCGAAAGCGGCGAAACACCTCATCAACCCCGAGCGGCTGATTGCCGCATCGAAACAGGTGTACGGCGAGGCCTTCTTCCATGAGGTGTTCGGCGAGATTTACCCCATCTCGGAAGCGCGCGTACAAGTGATGAGCGACGGCGAGCGCATGGACTGGAACGGGCGCGGGCTGACCTTTTATCACACGCTTGGCCATTGTTCCCACCACTGCGTCATTCACGATTCCGAAACCAATGGCGTCTTCACGGGCGATCAGTTGGGCATCTGCCATCAACGCTTGCAGAATGGAGAGCGCCCCTGCGTCTTCGCTGCCGCTACGCCGACGGAGTTTGATCCGGCGCTCTACCGCGAAGGCGTGGAACGAATCGCCGCCTGCAACGCCGAGTATGTCTTTGTCAGCCACTACGGGATTTTCGGCTCCCGGCCTGGATTTCGCGTTCCCGGCCACATCGAATCCTCGTTGCGAAATCTGGCGGCTTTCGAGGCGATCCTGACCGATGCCGCCGCGTCCCCTGAAACGGGCAACGCCTTGAAGGAGTATGTCCGGGTGCGCGTTCATGAGGCCATCACCGAGCATCTGGAATGGGCTGGCCTCTCGGTCGATGAATCCACGCAGCCGTTCATCGAGCACGATGTGCGCCTTGATACGGAAGGGGTAACCTACGCAGCAGAACGCCGCAAACGCGCGGCATCGTCTACCAACCCGCACTAACGCGGTCCTGACAGGTATCGCCCCCGCCAAGTCATGGAACTTTTCGACCGGCTGGGGCTATACTGTTAGAAATCAAACGCATCCCCTGCCAGCAGCGCAGGGCATGCGGCAACGAAAGGGGGTGAAGGCTATGGCAGATATCGCAGAAACCGTCAAACAATTCGTCATCGAGAAGCTCGAACGCAGCCCGGAAGAAGTGACGCTCGAGGCCCGGTTCATTGAAGATCTGGGGGCCGATTCGCTTGACCAAACCGAGTTGCTTATGGCGCTGGAGGAAGAGTTCGGCATCGAGATCGACGATGAGGCCAACTCCATCGAGACCGTTGGAGACGCCGTGAAGTACATCGAGAACAAAGTCAATTCGCACGCCTGACCTTCGCGTGCTTTTCGATAGAGATTGACGCCGCCTGGCAGCATGATGATGCTTGCCGGGCGGCGTCCCTTTTTTGGGGTGCGGCACAAGCAAGGCCTGCATCCCTATACTGACCCGCGCAAGGTGCCATTTACAGACAAGGACCGAGAAGCGCCGTGGCGATTCACTACAGTAGTTTGGCGAAGCGCGTTGGCAATGCGGTGCGGCTTGCCGAAGTCGTGCAGGTCCTGGTGAAGCATGGCTTCGCCGACATCGTGCGGCGGGCTGGCATCGATGACGGCGTGCCGGCGGCAACGCTCCGCCGCATGCGGCTGATGGAAGCCGCCGAAGCCCGGCCGGAAAACGTGGGCGAACGGCTCCGCGCGGTATTGATCGAGCTGGGACCGACCGCGATCAAGTTCGGCCAAGTGTTGAGCACACGGCCCGACATGTTGCGGCCTGATCTGTGCGAGGCGCTAAGCTTCTTGCAAGACAAGGTCACCCCCCTGCCGTTTGACCGGATGAAGCCCATCATCGAGACCAATTTCGAAGGAGCGATCTCGAGCAAGTTCGACACGTTCAATGAAGTGCCGGTGGCCGCGGCCTCGCTCAGCCAAGTCTACAAAGCCCGCTTGCAAACGGGCCAAGACGTGGCGGTGAAAGTGCAACGGCCGGGCATTCGCGAGGTCATCCAGTCTGATCTGAATCTCTTGGAAGGGCTCGCGGCATGGATGACCGACAATGTGGCCGATGTCTCGTTCGTGAACCTGCCGGGCATGGTGGAGGAGTTTAGCCGCAGCATCCGCCGAGAACTCGACTTCGGCCTCGAAGCGCGCGTAATCGAACGCTTCCAAGCCAACTTCGCCGGCGACGAGCGGGTGTTCATACCCAAGGTGTACCGGGATTGCTCCGGCCCGCAAGTGCTCACCATGGATTGGATTGACGGCGTCCGCATCGATGCGCTCTCCCACTACGAAGCGCGCGAGTCGGACCCGAAAGTCATGGCCCACGTGGGCAGCGATGTCTTATGCCGCCAGATTTTCGAGTACCGCTTTTTTCATGCCGACCCGCATCCCGGCAACATCATGCTGACGCGCAAGAACACGATCGCCTTTTTGGATTACGGCATGGTGGGCCATATCGAACGCAGCGATGTGAACGCGATTGCGGAATTGCTCTTCGCCATCGTGGACCGCAATGCCGAGCGCTGCATGTATGCCCTATTGTCGTTTACCGTCTCGGGCGACACGGATTCACCGGAGACGCTGCTGCATGATGTGGGCGACTTCATCGCCTTCGACGCGCATGCGCTCGTGGGGCGCGGGCAGGTTGGGCGTTTGGTCGACACGCTTACCGCCATCTTGCGGCGGAACCGCCTGCAATTGCAGCCGCGCTTTTCGCTTTTGCTGAAGGCCTTGGCGACAACGGAGAGCACCGGGCGGAAGCTGGATCCGGAACTCGACATGATCCCAATCCTGCAGCCCTATGTGCAGCGCATTGTGTTGCACCGGTATTCGCCGCCGGCGCTTTGGCAAGAGCTGCAGCAGAATGGCCCTCTCTTCGCGAAGATGGCGCGCGACATGCCGGGCGAGGTGCACACGCTCACCCGGAATCTGCGCCGCGGCCGCTTTCGCATGCAACTGCACCATGAGCAACTGCCAACGGTGACCGCATCCGTCGAGCGCATTGGCAACCGCATCGCGCTCGCCGTGGTTGCCGCGGCTCTGATCCTGGGCGGCAGCTTGCTGCTCACCGCGGGCTCAGGATATGAAGTCTTCGCCATTGTGAGCTTCGGCATGGCGGGCCTGCTCGGCGCCGTGCTCGGGCTGGGAATTTGGCGCACCGGCGCGCATTAGGCCGCGTAACGCTTAGGCTGAACTTGCCTCGGCAGGAACGCTGACGGGCACTGCGCGCACCGCGACCATGGTCATGTCGTCGGGCAGCACCGTATCGTCGATATACGAATCGACTGCGTGCCGCAGTCGCGCCACGACATCGTCTGCCGGATGTCCGCAGGCTTCTCGAAGCGCTGCGTAAAGCCGTTCATAGCCGTAGAGATTCCAGGCCCCATCGTGCGCATCGGTAACGCCATCCGTGTATACGAGCAAGGTATCGCCCGGGAGCAATGTAGTTTCATGCTCGGAATAATCGCAATCGGCCGCAATGCCCAGCGGCAGCCCGCCTCCCGCCCGCAATTCTTCGAATCGCTCGTTGCCGCACCCGACAAGCAGGGCCGGGCAATGGCCCGCTGAGGCATACCGCACGACCCCGGCCCCGCGATCGACCACGGCCAGAAACATCGTCACAAAGCGGCCCGAGCCGCCAATGCGCCGGTAGAGCGCTTGGTTGGTGCGTTCCAGAATTTCACTGGGCGACACGGTATCGTGCGTAAGCGTTCTTAAGGCCGCGCTGCACTCGGTCACAAGGAGCGCGGCGGGAAGTCCCTTGTCCGTCGCATCGCCCACGGCAATGCCGAGCCGGCCGTCTTCAAACTCGAAGTAATCGAAGAAGTCTCCCCCAACTTTCCGGGCAGGGCGGCTCCAACCGGCGATATCCAGGCCGGCGCTCTCAGGAGCCGAAGCCGGCAATAGTTGCCGTTGAATCTCCGCCCCAATGCGGAGTTCGCTTTCCAGCCGCTCCCGTTCGGAGGCGACGCGCTGCAGTTCGTTCATGGAATGCTGCACGCTCGCGGCCATGTCGTTCAGCGCGCCAACCAACCCTTGAAACTCAATGTCCGTATTGAGGTCGATGCGGTGGTCGAAACGCCCCCCGCTGAATTGCGCGACTTCGTGCGCCAAGCTGGTGATGGGCCGGGTCAGGCGGCGGCTCAGCCAGTAGCTCATGCCAACCGCCAGCAAAACCATGACCGCCGCGAAGGCAATCACGAGGAAGCGGGTGATTTCCGCCGCGGCAAAGGCCATATCCGTTTGGTATTC
>CAZLBS010000287.1:0-5404 GCA_964557505.1 uncultured Nitrospiraceae bacterium
GGCCGTTGGCATCGATCACGAGCAGGCCTGGCACTGCACCGAGGGCATCGCGGAATGCCGCATGCCGGCCCGTCTCACGCGGGTCGTTCGGGTCTTCACGCATCTCAACGACCACCGGCGCCGCGATGTCCGCCAGTGCACTGGCAATGAACGCCCCCGCCATCGTCCCAACTGCGGCTTCATCCACTGCGACCAGCACATCGCAGAGGTCGTCTCCAAGGCTTTGCGACACGCACGCCACCTGAATACCGGCATCCTTGGCGCGTTGCAGCATTGGCCTCACGCCAGCGGCCTGGACCGGCTCGACTACCAGCACGCGCACCGGCTGCTCAATGGCGCGCTGGAGAAATGCGGTTTGGTCACGCAGAGTTGCGGCTGGCCCGGCCAGCTCGTCTGTTGTGACATCGAGCAGCGGCCAAGCCTTTTCCGGCAACGAGACGGCGATTGCGACGCCTCCATTAGGGATCGCCGCGGCGTCTTGTGCTGCCGCCGTTTGCTGCTCCTCTTGCGGATTGGCGGGTACGGATTCTCGAGAGGATTCCGAGCCGGCAGGCGCTGAGCCCCCGCAGCCAGTCATTGCCATAACGCAAGCGAGACCGGCGGCCAAGACGCGCCACGCTGCCCTCGACGGATTAGCCGGCATTCTTAATCCTTTCCATGCACAAGCGCCCCCGAAACAACTCCATGCCCATGACTATAACGCATGCTCGATTCCTTGGGCATTCGAATCCCGTCCATGTTGTTGCTCTGACTGAGGGGAGCAGCAAGAGGCTCACACAACGGATGAACCAGTCAAGCATGCGTGCCGCGAATGTTGCCAAACCGGCTCAAGAATGCTAGGATTTTCGACTATTCCTTTTGCCGTTTACGGCGGCCCTGGGACGACGGCCCGGGCGCATGAACGTAGGGACGTGCGCAACAGCCGTACGGCGGCCAAGGCGCGTGTGCTCCTGCGGAGAAGAGGGACGCCATACCATGCGTGTATTTGAAGACAACAGCTATGCCATCGGCATGACCCCGATGGTGTATCTCCACAAGCTTTCTAGTCATCTCAAAGCAAAGGTGTACGCCAAGATTGAAGGGCGCAACCCGGCGTATTCGGTCAAGTGCCGCATTGGCTCTTCCATGATTTGGGACGCGGAGAAGCGTGGGGTGCTCAAACCGGGTGGAACCATCATCGAACCAACGTCGGGCAATACCGGCATCGCCCTCGCGTTCGTTGCAGCGGCACGCGGCTATAAGCTGAAACTATGCATGCCGGAAACGATGAGCATGGAGCGCCGCCAAATGTTGAAGGCCTTCGGGGCCGACTTGGTTTTGACTCCTGGCGACAAAGGCATGAAGGGCGCGATTGGCGAGGCTGAGCAGCTTGCACTGGACGATGAAAACACCTTCATGCCGCAGCAATTCAAAAATCCTGCGAATCCGCAGATTCATTTCGAGACGACAGGTCCTGAGATTTATGACGATATGGAAGGCAAGGTAGATGTGTTCGTGGCCGGTGTAGGCACCGGCGGAACCATTACCGGGGTCAGCCGGTATCTGAAGGAAGCGAAAGGCTTGACGGTCGAAAGCGTCGCTGTCGAACCGGTCAACTCCGCCGTGCTATCGGGCGGCGAACCCGGCCCGCACAAGATTCAGGGCATCGGCGCTGGCTTCAAGCCTGACATTCTGGACATGAGCCTGGTCGATCGGGTCGAACAGGTGACGGATGAGGAGGCCTTCGAAACGGCCCGGCGCTTGGCGCGGGAAGAAGGCCTGTGCTGCGGCATCAGTTGCGGGGCTGCCGCTGCGGCCGCGTTGCGCCTCGCCGAGCAGGATGCATACGAAGGAAAGAATATTGTAGTGGTGCTGCCCGACAGCGGGGAGCGATACCTGTCGACACCTTTGTTCGACTACTGAGGGAGAAGAGATGGCAGTCATTCCCGAAAACAAGCCCGGTCTGGGCACGCTATGTCTGCATGCGGGGCAAGAGGCCGACCCGGCTACCAATTCGCGGGCCGTGCCGATTTACCAGACAACCTCGTACGTCTTCAATGACCACGAGCACGCCGCAAAACTGTTCGGGCTGCAGGAATTCGGCAACATCTATACGCGCCTGATGAACCCGACGACCGATGTGTTCGAGAAGCGCATGGCCGCGCTTGAAGGCGGCGTAATGGCCTGCGGATTCGGTTCGGGCCAGGCAGCCATCACCGCGGCCTGCCTCAACATCTGCAAGAGCGGGCAGAACTTCGTCTCTGCCCAGCAGCTCTACGGCGGCACGTACAACCTCTTCCATCACACGTTCAAAGATCTCGGCATCGACGTGCGCTTCGTAGACGGAACCAATCCGCAGAACTTCGCCGACCAGATCGACGGCGACACGCGCTTTCTCTACATCGAAAGCATTGGCAATCCGGCCAACGACGTGTTCGATTTCGAGGCGATCGCCAAAATCGCCCACGACCACGGCATTCCCTTGATGGTCGACAATACGGTGACCTCGCCGCTGTTGTTCCGCCCCTTCGAATGGGGCGCGGATATTGTCGTGCATTCCGCCACCAAGATGATCGGCGGGCACGGCACGAGCATTGGCGGGGTGCTCATCGACAGCGGCAAATTCGACTGGAACAACGGCAAGTTTCCTGAACTCACCGAGCCGTGCCCGAGCTACCACGGAGCCGTCTTCTACGAGCACCTCAAGCCTTTCGGCAACATCTCCTATGTCGTCAAGGCGCGCGTAACTCTCTTGCGCGACATGGGCGGAGCCATGAGCCCATTCAACGCCTTCATGTTTATCCAGGGCCTCGAGACCCTGCACCTGCGGGCGCCCAGGCACTGCGAAAATGCCCTCAAGATTGCCGAGTTCCTCGAAGCCCACGACTTGGTGGAATGGGTGAATTACCCCGGATTGCCCTCGCACAAAGACTACGCCCTGGCGCAGAAGTATCTGCCGGATGGGCAAGGGGCCATCCTCACCTTCGGCATCAAGGGCGGCGAGGCCGCCGGCATCAAGTTCATCAATAGCGTCAAAATGTGTTCGCACTTGGCCAACGTGCTCGATGCCAAGACGCTCGTCATTCATCCGGCGTCCACCACGCATCAACAGTTGACCCCCGAAGAGCAGATGTCCACCGGCGTCACGCCGAATCTCGTGCGTGTTTCCGTCGGCCTCGAAAACGCCGAGGACATCATCGCCGACTTCGAACAAGCGCTGGCCGCCAGCCAGCACTAAGCCTGCCTTGCACGGATTCCGAACAAGGCTTACACTGTAAACCTACGCGGGCGCGGCAGCCCAAGATGTTGCCGCGTCCGCGGTGCATACCTGGGGCTTCGAGGCACTAAAGGACGACGCGGGCCATGGCGACCCAAGAGCGCATCAACGTCGACACGACCACCGGGCAGCCGCCTCCGAACGGCAAGGCCTTCGCTTCTGATTCGGTTGGGCTGGTCGAAACGCAGTATGTGACCATTGCCGAACCGCCAAATGAGTTGACGCTTGAATCCGGCGCAAGAGTCGGCCCGATACAAATTGCTTACGAAACGTATGGCCGCCTAAACGCAGACAAGTCGAACGCGGTGCTAATCCTGCACGCGCTCTCAGGCGACGCCCACGCCGCCGGGTGGCACAGTCCCAATGACAAGAAGCCCGGCTGGTGGGACATGATGATAGGCCCGGGCAAGGCGTTCGACACCAATCAGTACTTTGTCATTTGCTCCAATGTCTTGGGCGGCTGCAAGGGCTCTACGGGTCCCGCAAGCATCAATCCGGCCACAGGCGAACCGTATGGCTTGCGCTTTCCGATCTTGACCATCTCGGATATGGTCAACGTGCAGGTCCAGTTGCTAGACCACTTGGGCATTGAACAATTGCTCTGTGCGGCGGGCGGCTCGATGGGCGGCATGCAGGCGCTCGAGTGGGCGGTAAATCATTCCGCCCGCTGCAAATCCACCATGTTCATCGCCTCGACGCCCCGCTTGGGCGCGCAGGCGATCGCCTTTGATGCCGTTGGGCGCAACGCCATTATGGCCGACCCGAACTTCAACAATGGCGATTACTACGGCGGTCTCGAACCGGACCACGGTCTCGCCATCGCGCGCATGATCGGGCACATTACCTATCTTTCCGACGAGTCGATGCGCGAGAAATTCGGGCGCCGGCTGCGCAATGCCGCGCGCTACACGTATGACTTGCAAAGCGAGTTTTCGGTCGAAACCTACCTTGACTACCAGGGCACTCAGTTCACCAACCGCTTCGATGCGAACAGCTACCTCTACCTGACCAAAGCCATTGATTACTTCGACATGGAGAATGCCCACGGCACGCTCGACCAGGCGGTGAGCCATATCTCGGGCAAGATGCTGGCGCTCTCCTACACCTCCGACTGGCTGTATCCGCCCTATCAAGCGCAGCAGGTGGTGTATGCCATGCTGCGCCAGCGCAAAGATGTGACGTTCTGCAACATCCGGTCCGACTATGGGCACGACGCGTTTCTCTTGGAGAACGAATCGCAACACCTCATCATCGAAGGATTTCTCCGGCACGTCATGAATCCAGACCTGGTGCGCACGGAGCAGCCCAAGCGCGTGTTGCCGCTCCCCGAAAAGGGCGCCGGCGCCGACGCGCACGACAGCATTTTCGAGGGCCACCGGATCGACTACGAGATGATCGCCGACAAGGTGCTTCCCGGCACCAGCGTCCTCGATGTTGGCTGCGGCGACGGCGCCTTGCTTAATAAGCTCATCGCTGAGCGCAATGTCGACGCATTTGGGCTGGATGTGCGGGAGCGCAGCATTGTGCGTTGTGCCCAGCGCGGAGTCGACGCCGTACAAGGCGACATTGATGAAGGGCTGAAAGCTCTTCCAGACCAAAGCTACGACTACGTCATCTTGAGCATGACGCTGCAGGTCATCAAGAATCCCGAATTCGCCTTGGACGAAATGCTCCGGGTCGGCAAGCGGTGCATCGTCAGTTTCCCAAACTTCGGCTTCTGGAAGGTGCGCCTGCATACCTTCTTCTTTGGACGGGCGCCCATTACGCGAAACCTGCCGTATGCTTGGTACCGCAGTCCGAACCGGCACGTGCTGTCGATCAAAGACTTCCGCGATTTCTGCGAACGGCGCGGCATCACCATCGAGGAAGAAGTGCCGATGAGCAGCAACGGCTGGAGCAGCCCCGCGCGCATGTGGCCCAATCTCATCGCGGACGAGGCGCTCTTTGTCATCACGCGCCGGCCTTCAGAAGACGAAGAGGGCGCCGCCGCGTAACGCGTCACGACGGGCCTGCCCGCCAACGCTGCGACCTCCGCCGAACGCCGTAGCTCGCCAATTCTAAGAGCGCCCGCACCGCGATATTGGCCGCTACGATGAGCATGCACATGGCCGCCGCCGGGGCCGTGTCGCCTGCATCGTCCATGTTCAC
>CAZLBS010000288.1:0-5401 GCA_964557505.1 uncultured Nitrospiraceae bacterium
ATGGCGATGGCGATGGCGATGGCGACGGCGATGGCGATGGCGATGGCGAGGCCCCGGTCATTCAGGTGGCACGGGCGTTTCCGAATGCCGGCGAATCGCCGCTGCAAGTACAGTATTCCGTAACAGCAACGGATCCAGATGTTGGGGGAGTCAGTTTTGATTGGGTCTTCCCAGCGGGTGCGGACATGCAGCAAAGCGCTAGCCAGACGCCCACCGTAACCATCACCGGCGAGCCCGGCAATTATTTGGCCAGCCTCACCGTCACCGACAATGAAAATCAGCAGACCGTCCGGCAAGTTGCGGTGACCATCGCCCGAGGTCCTTTCGATGCCCAAGCCGAAGTGGACCCCGCCGCTGGAGCCACTGTGGAAGACGCGGTCAGCCGGGCCATCGTTACCGTGCCGCCCAATGCCTCGGCAACTCCCATCGTGTTGACCATCAAAGTCGGCCAATCGCCAGATGAAGCGTCCGAGGGAAACTTCATCTATACCACGGTCGAAACGGGGCCCCTCGGGTACGCATTCGAAACCCCCATAACCTTGCAAATTCCTATTCCCCCGCGGCTCGAAGGGAGCACCGGCTTGCTATTCTTGCGCCGCAACGCCGACGGCAGCGGCTGGGAAGACAGCGGGGCCACGGGCATCACCACGCACGCCAATGAACTGGGCGCCTTTGCAACCGTCTCCGTTTCAGAGTTGGGCCTGTTTGCCTTCGGCGCTCCGCGCACGCCCGACCTCAACGTCGACGGACAAGTTAATGCTGTCGATGTCCAACTGGTCATTAACGGCGCCCTCAACATCGACATAGAAGGCCTCATCGCAGACACCAACGCCGACGGGGCCGTCAATGCCGTCGATGTCCAGCGGGTCATCAACGCCGCATTAGGGCTGTAGCTAGCGGCGTGTCAGCTGCCCCCGCGACCTGAATCGCGTTCGGCAATGCGAATCAAGCAGTTTTCCGCAAACGGCCAACGGCTAGATGGCATGCTGTGGCCTGGCCGGTACAAGCCCAAGTTGGCGAGAAGTATGCTGCTTACCTGCCTAGTTAGCCGACGATATGGTATACTAGCGTCGCAGGCCGGGGATTGCCCGCCGCACCGGGCGGGCGGGGAAATTGCCTTTCTTTAAGGCGGGGCATCATCTTCATGAGCAGAAACGCATCACTGCGGCCGGCTGCCGTACTGTGTCTATTTGTCTGCGTGCTTACGTCTGCGCCGCAGCTATGTTGGGCGCAGGCACTTGTTCCGGTTCAAGAATTGTATCAGGCACTCGGCGATCCACGTGATGTGGCGCTCGATGCAACCGGTACCCACCTATACGTTGCGGACGGCCGTAAAGTCTGGGCCTATAGCCGCAATAGCGATACGGGCGAATTAACGCCGATCGATTCGGTGATCGATGGCCGCGACGGGGACGTTCCGATCGCAGGTGTCAAGGGCATAGACATCTCCCCTGATGGCCGTCACGTGTATGCCGCCGCCGAAACCAGCGGCGCCATTATTATCCTCGCGCGAAACGCTGTCACCGGCGCGCTAACGTTCGTGGAAGCGCTCGACAACAACGACCAGGGCATTGATGGGCTCGGCGGCGTCCGAGACATAATCGTCTCGCCGGATGATGCACACGTGTACGCCGTCAGTGATGAAGGCGAGCGCGAATTCCTCTGGACTTTTTTGCGCAATGCCCAAACAGGTTTGCTCACGCCATTAGACGCGCTGATCGAAGGCGTCGCGCCAGTCACCGGCATGAACGAAGCCCAGCGGCTGCTCATCGATCCATTGGGCGTCAGCGTGTTCGTCTGCGGCCAGTCCCCAGGCTCGCTCGCCGTATTCGACCGCGATGAGGCCACTGGGCTGCTCACCTTTCGCGAGGCGCTATTCGATGGCGAGGATTTCAATACGGAAGCCCCAAACGCCCTGGCAATCGCTCCCAGCGGCACGTCGCTCTACATTGCCGGGGACACGGCTCCGTCCCAAACGAACAGCGACCTCACGGTTTTGCAGCGCGATACAGATACCCGAAGCCTCACGCTCATCCAAACCATTCCCGACAATAGCACCACCGTCTTGAAGGGCGGCGGCTCTTTAGCCATATCCGACGATGGCGCCCGCGTCATCGCGCCTGCGGCTTTAGAAGACAGCTTCATTGTCTTTGCGCGCGACCCCGAGACAGGGCTCCTTTCCGTGTTCGAAACCATTTCAAATGGCACGATCGAAGGAGGCGATTTTCTGCTGCAACCCACCGCGCTCGCCTTTGCACCGGGGGGCAATCAGTTCTATGTCGCAAGCAAAGGCAGCAACGCGATCAATCTCTTCGAGCGCAATCCCTTCACGCAGGAAGCCGAGGTGTTGCAGTCGCAACAAGAAGCATCGGGCGGCCTGGTTGGCCTAGACCAGCCGATAAACATGGCCCTCTCGCCCGATGGCCGGCATGCGTATCTCACGGCATTCGCGAGTGGCCGCCTCCTTGTGCTCGAGCGAGACCTCCGGAGCGGCCGCCTCGACCGGCGTCTTCAGCAAGCAGACGGACTCGTTCAGCCATGGGACGTGCTTGTGTCGCCCGATGGCAACAACGTTTACGTCTCTCAAGCCGACGGACGCGCCATTTCCGTCTACGACCGCGATCCGCAGACCGGTCTCCTCGTTGAAGACCAAGTCATCGCCACGCCTTCCAACCTCAGAGCATCCGGGCTAAACATGCCCAGCAACCAATACCTCTATGCCATTCTCGTCGGCACGCTTGCTACATCGGGGTATGCCGTCTTTGACCGCGACATTGAAACCGGTCTCCTCGACCCCGGCATCGAGACCGTCACGCGCGCGGTAATCACCGAGGTTCAGTATGTGCCTGCGGGCGATTTCGCGTATGCGCTCCTGGGGCCGTCCATCAGCGTGCTTGCGCGCAGCCTCGACACGGGACGCATCACCTCCATCACCAGCGGCCCCGCCGATGACATCGGAGGTGTCGATGGGCTGGCCGGCGCGGAATCCTTGACCATTACGCCAGACGGCCTCAATGTGTATGTAGCGGGATTCGATGACGATGCCATTGCCGTCTTTCGCCGAAACCTAGATACAAATGCACTGGAGTTTGTCGAAGCGCAATTTGATGGCGGGGGAGAGGTGGAAGTCCTCGACGCCGCGATTGATGTCGAAACCGTTCCTAATGGCTCGCTCGTATTTGCCACAGGCTTCGGCGACGACGGAATCACGGTGTTCACACGGGATGCACAGACGGGCCGGCTCACCTTCCTTGAAGCCGCCACCGATGGCTCCGGTGGCGCGAACGCATTGGATGGAGCCCGCAACATCACCGTGGCCCCCGACGGCTCCACGGTGTACGTCTTGGCCGAACTCGACAATGCCATCCAAGTCTTTCAAGCCGACGTTCCCGTGCGCCTCACCGGACGTGTCCTTGATGAAGTCTCAGAAAGAGGCATCGGATGCGCCTCCATCGAAATCGCTTCGGGGGATGGCGCCGTCCGTGAAGTAGCCGTCACCGGAGAAAACGGGGACTACTTCCTTCAACCCGTGCCCGCGGGCGAGTACAACCTCCGCATATTTGCCCCCGGCTTTGAAGACCAAAGCCTGCCCCCGGTACGCCTCGACAGCGTCGAGGCGATCGAACTCGACATCCAGCTTTCCCCGCTGGCAGAAAACGCAGGAGCCCTCAGCGGCCGCGTAACCGATAACGAAGGCGGGCAGCCGCTCGTAGGCGTACTCGTTGAGGTAGAAATCAATGATTGCCGACAACCCGGCGCCAAGCAGGGCGGCCCGGGCGATACTTGTCTCTTGACCACGTACACCTGCGGCGATGGCAACTACGAAATCGAGCTTCCGAACGTTGCGCTAAAGCAGACCCTCGAAGCCGCTATCACATTCTCTCTGCCGAACTACATCGATGAAGTCATTCCAAACGCCCAGCTCGATCCGGGCGCGGCCAATACCATTGACCAAGGCCTGACAAAAAGCGTCGTGGCGGCCGCCAACGTGTCTGGCAGCGTCTTCGAAATCTTTGGGGAAAGCTTCGAAGCCTCAAGCGGCGCCCGGATCACCCTCCGAGGCCCCACCAATATCAGCGTCGATTCGTCGGGCGAAGGCCTATATTCCGTAAACGTCGTAGAGGGCAGATACACCGTCACCGCCAGCAAGGCCGGTTTCCGCCAAGACGTGAAGGCGCGGGATGTCCCTGGCGCCGCGGTCATTCAGGTGGACCTTGCCATCGCGCCTCTCGCACCGGAGGACCTCAATGGCGATAGCACGCTCAACGCCCAGGATGTCCAACTCGTCATCAATGCCGCCCTGAAGCTAAGTGTCCCTCAGGACATCAATGCCGACGTTAATCGAGACGGCGCCATTGACGCCCTCGACATCCAATCAGTCATCAACGCCGTCCTCGGGCTCTCTTGAGGCCGCCCTCGGTCCGTTAGGCAAAAATCCCGCAAACCTATTGCGTTGTGCGGTGGTATGCCTTATGATCGGGCAGCGCGGCGTGTTCGCGTCAGTACGGGAATGCACACAACGCCGCCAGTCCGACAAGCGAAACCTAGGGGGTGCCGGGGGAACGATGGTGGTGTCCCGCGGACATGAAGCGGGCGCCCGTCAATTGGAGCAATGCCCATCCCCCGCGGCGAATACGACCAACCAGCCGAAGAAGGAGACGAGCCATGGCCGTCGTTGCAGGAAAGATTGAAGAGTATCTGGGCGCAGAAGCCGATGCGCTGCTGAACCATACGTGCAAGACCATTCCGAAAGAGCAGTTGCATCTGCCAGGCCCCGACTTCGTCGATCGCATCTTTATCAATTCAGACCGCAACAACCGGGTGCTGGCGAACCTCCAGCGCATCCTCGGCGGCGGGCGTCTGGCCGACACCGGCTACATGTCGATTCTGCCTGTCGACCAAGGCATCGAGCACTCGGCCGGCGCCAGCTTCACGCCGAACCCGATCTATTTCGACCCCGAGAACATCATCAAGCTGGCGCATGAAGGCGGATGCAATGCCGTCGCCTCGACGTATGGCGTGCTCGGCATGTGCGCACGTAAGTGGGCGCACAAGATCCCTTTCATTGTGAAGATCAACCACAACGAGTTGCTGACCCTGCCGAACAAATACGATCAGGTCATGTTCGGCACCATCGACGAAGCCTACAACATGGGCGCGGCCGCCGTCGGCGCGACCATCTACTTCGGCAGCGAAGAATCCGGCCGCCAGATCATCGAAGTCGCGGAAGCCTTTGCCTACGCGCACGAGTTGGGCATGGCCACCATTCTCTGGTGCTACCTGCGCAATAGCGGTTTCAAAGTCGAAGGCAAGGACTACCACACCTCCGCCGACCTCACAGGCCAAGCCAACCACCTCGGCGTGACCATCGAAGCCGACATCATCAAGCAGAAGCAGCCCG
>CAZLBS010000289.1:0-5400 GCA_964557505.1 uncultured Nitrospiraceae bacterium
ATACCGCTTTTCGGGATTGCGGCGCAAGCTCTTCAGAATGATCTTGTCGAGCGCAGGCGGAATCTCGGGGCAGCGTTTGGAGGGCGGATCAAACTTGTACTTGCTGCTCCGAATCTGCAGAAGCACCTCTTTTGGCGTTTGTCCGGCGCAGGGGTGATGGCCTGTGAAGAACTCGTACATGGTGAGTCCGAAGGAGAAAATGTCGGAGCGGGAATCGACATTTCTCTTGGCCAATTGCTCGGGCGACATGTATTTTCGAGTGCCGCCGCCTTCCTTCACCCAGCGCGTGCGCCACGTGGCCGTCGACTTCGACACGCCAAAGTCCACAATCTTGGCTTGCTTCAAGTCGCGTGAAAAGAGAAAGTTTTCGGGCTTGATGTCGCGGTGCACGATGCTGTGCTGATGCAAAAAGTCGAGCCCTTCGCACAGCCGGATGCAGATCTGGATCTTCTGTTGGACCGCCAACTCACCCTCGCGGATGAGCTTGCGCATATTGTAGCCGTCGATGTATTCCATCAAGAGGCAGCGCCGGACATTGCCGCTGCTGTCTTCCTGCTCGATGACTTCCTTCGACATGCGGATGATGTTTGGATGGGTGAGCGACGAGGCTATTAGAATTTCACGCCCGAGATAGTCGCGGCGGCGGCGGCGCTTGTCCATATCAAAGCGTGGATGGAGCACTTTGATGGCTACGGTCAGGTCGCGGCTGCGGTCAATGGCTTTGTATACCGTCCCCATGCCGCCTGAGCCGATGGGCGCGATGACTTCGTACGGCCCTACGTGGCTCAACTCGAGCGTGGAACCGCCGAGTACGCCCTCTTCCTCTTCGTCAAGAAGTTCTTGTTGACCGGCTGCTTTGCCAACTTTGGGCCGACCAAAGATACGCAATGTCGACTCTAACACTCCCAAAGGTGTGCGATGCTCCTAGCGGCGCACAGGCGCCTCGTTTGCCCGGCCCCATTACTTGCGCAATCAACGCTGCGCGGATGAACGCCCGGCATCTCGTTGACCAGGTCTGCAACGAATCGAACGGCTCTGCCGTTCGTATGGTACGAGCTTGCGCCTATGCTTTCCAGTTGGCGCGTCCAGCGGGTACGGAGACTTCTTCGAGTATATCACGCAAGACGCTGGGAGCCGTTACGCGGCGTAAGCGGCTTTCCGGCTTGAGGATGAGCCGGTGTTCCAAGACTGGCTGGGCCAACATCTTGATGTCGTCCGGAATAACGAACGTGCGTCCATGGACGGCAGCCAGGGATTGCGCGGCGCGAAAGAGCGCCATCGAGGCGCGGGGGCTTGCGCCAAGGGACAGATGCGCGTGGTCGCGCGTGCGCGCGATGATCCGGAGCAGGTAGTCCTTCACCTTCTCGTGTACGTAAATCTCTCGAATGCTGTTTTGCATTTTGGCGATGGTCGCGCCGTCGGTGACCGGCTTGATCGCGTCGATGGGGTGGCTCAGGCGCACGCGTTCGAGGAGGTCGGCTTCGACCTGCATGCTTGGGTAGCCCATGCTCAGCTTCATCATGAACCGGTCGAGCTGGGCCTCGGGCAACGGAAAGGTGCCCTCATGCTCTACAGGGTTTTGGGTTGCGAACACGAGGAAGGGCTTCTTGAGGCCGAGCGTACGTCCATCGACCGAGACCTGGCCTTCGGCCATGGCCTCGAGCAAGGCCGACTGCGTGCGAGGCGTGGCCCGGTTGATTTCATCCGCCACGATAATCTGGTGGAAAATGGGGCCGGCGCGAAATTCGAATTCTTGCGACTTTTGATTGTAGATCGACACGCCGCTGATGTCGGACGGCAAGAGGTCGGGCGTGCATTGGATGCGGGCGAAGCTGCAGCCCACGCTAATGGCCAAAGCCCGCACGAGCATGGTCTTGGCCACGCCCGGCACATCTTCGAGCAAGACGTGGCCCCCGGCGAGCGTGGCTGCCAAGATCTTGCGGACAACGTCGCTCTTGCCGAAGACGACAGCTTCCACATTGGCCGTCACGCCTTTGATAACGTCCCTGAATTCGCCCAAGCAACCACTCCTTCCGCGCAGTGTATGGGGATGATACGGCAGCGTCCAAATCCGCGCAACACCCTGTCAATGCAAGCGAAACCGTGATAAGCTGGCGCGCATGAAGCAAGCCTATGCCATCTGCGCAGCCCTTGTAATGGCGCTCCCCTGGTCTGCATGGGCCGATGCGATCACCGTCGGCGGCGAGCGGTTGACTGGCGTGGTGGTGCGGGAAGCCGGGCCGCTGTACATCATCCAAACGCCGGCTGATGGCAAAGCCTTCACGGTTCGCCGGGCGGACACGGAGCCGGGCAGTGTGACGATCAGCCCGGAAGCCGAGCGTGATGCACTTCGGGCGCAGTGGCGCGCTGCCAATGAGAGGCGTGCCGCAGAACCTTCTGATGATCCCCCGCCAAGCCGGCAAGACGAGGCAGCAACGCAGCCAACGCCTGAGCGTGAGCGCGTCGCTAGCCTGCCCCAGGTGGAGCGCGCGGACCAGGAACAAGGCGCCGAGACATCGGCCTCCGGGGCTCGAGTCGATGGCATCCTTCCGCGGATCGACCTGAAGGACATCGATTTGCGGACCGCGTTGCGGGCGCTTCTCCGGGCCGAAGGACTCGATTACCGCGTGGTTGACGACGCGTACATCTTCATCAGCACGCCGGAGCGCTTGCGCACGGAAGCGTTCGAACCGTTGGAAACCCGTGTGTATGACCTCAATGCGCTCGGCCAGACCTTGCCGAAGGCCGTTGTTCTCAACCCAGGCGGTTTTCCTCAGGGCGGCGGGCTTCGTTAGCCGTATAGCGGAAAGCGCTTCCCGGCAACGCGCTCAAGTTTGCCGCTCCCAGACTCACCGCGAATTGGACAGAGGCGCCGATGCCATGCCCTGCCGGAATGGGCAGCCCCCCGCGGCGTGGGCCGGGCGCGCATGAGGCATTGCAGCTTTTTGGATGGGGACGCTTATGGCGTAGAAGATGGAGCAGCGCTGCCAAGAAAATCGAGCATATGGCGGTTGACCGTCTCTGGGTCGTGCATCTGCACCCAATGCGTGACGCCAGGCAAGATCTCGACGCGGAGTTGCTCGACGTATGGGGCCAGTGTTTCGGTATTGCCGATGTGCAGATAATCGTCCTCGGCCCCCCAAATGACGAGGGTATCGGCCTTAATCGTATACACAGGGGGCTGAAAGCCCAATCCGGCCAGGGTCCGGGCCATGGCCCGGTACCAGTTGATGGCTGCCGTCAGCGCGCCAGGGCGGGCCATCGCTTCCTTATAGCGCCGCACGTCGCGCGGGGTCATATACTCGGGCGGACAATCCGCGAAGGCGCGCTCTAGAAACCAATAGTCGTGCCAGCGTATGAGGAGTTCGGGGGCCGCCGGAAGCTGAAAGAAATAGATGTACCAACTCTTGGCAATCTGCCCCCAGTGTTTTTTGCAGGTGTCCAGGTAGGCATTTGGGTGCGGGGCGTTCATGACGCAGAGTTTCAGGGTACGCTCGGGACGCAAGGCGGCGAAGGCCCAGGCAACGACGCCGCCCCAATCGTGGCCGGCGATGTGCGCTCGCTCGAGATGCAGGGCATCCATGAGCGCCGCGGCGTCGCCGACAAGCGTCTCGATGTCGTAGGGCGCCACCTTGGACGTGAGATTGTAGCCCCGCTGGTCGGGCACGATGACCCGGTAGCCGGCTTCGGCCAAGGCAGGAATCTGGTAGCGCCAGCTGTACCAGAACTCGGGAAAGCCATGCAGCAGGATGATGGGCTCGCCGTCTTCGGGACCCATGTGGATGGTGTGCATGCGGAGGGCGGGCAACTCGTGGTAGGTCGCGGTTGCACCCGGCAGCCATTCACTCATGCATATGCTTCCATGCGGCCATGCTTCTCCATATAGGTGATGATTTCCGGGCGAATGCCCTTCTCCTGCAAAAAGCCGCGGCGCTGTTTGGCGGTGAACCCCTCGGTACGCAACAGCAATTCGCGGATGCGCCCGGCGTCGCGCTGGTACATCTTGCCAATCAGGTCATCTCGAAAGTCAACCAGGTCCTGCACGGAACTCACCAGCCGGTTCAGCTTGGCGTTGAGCTTCTTCGTCTCAGTGCTGGTGAGTTGCTTGTCCTCCTGCAGATGCTTCATGTACCGCTGGCGGGCGTCTGTTCCACTGATGTACATGCCCTTGACCATGTCGAGAGCGCCCTCCAGGTCATTGACGCGAATGCGCAAATTGGTGATCAACATGCCCAATTGGTGATACATCTCGTGGCTCTTCAGGCGTGAATCCGTTTCAATGGCCTGGTGAAACCATTCGAGCGCGCGTTGGATTGCCTCTTCTTCATTGAACGGCATCATGGGCCACGTTTCGCGCAGACGCAAATACATGCTGCGGAACGTGCCAGGGTCCCGCTGCGCCGATGAATGCACCTTGGGCGGCAGATTCAGGGCGTTCTTGGCATCTCGCTCGAGCAGCGAGCGCAATTGGCCTTGCAGATCGATGAGGTGGGCCAGGCTTTCGTCGAAATCGGCGCGCACGTGCCGATACGGATTCTGGGCATTGGGGTCGATGAGTTCGTCGATGCTTTGGAGCCGCTGACCCAATGCCACGCTGAGGTGCATGGCATCTCGCTTAGCTTCCTTAAAGCTCTCGTCGAACTGGTCGAGCACCTGGATGAGTTCGTGGATTTCCGCCCTCGACTCTTGCCCGGAAGACTGAGCAGGGGTTTCAACAGTCTCCTGCCGCATGTCGCTCCCCAAGATGCTGGCGGAGGGATTCTCGCGAAACAGCCACCCGATACGCAGGTAAAGGCGGGCAATCTTATAGGTATCGCGCAGTTGCTCGGGCGGCATGAACTGCTGATACAAGGCGAGATAATGCAAATTCAGCGCCGAGGAGAAATCGATGTCTTCGTATTCAATGTGGCCGCCGAGACTGTCCAAGACCAAGTCGTGCGATTGCGCCGAGCGCTTGAAGTATTTAAGCCGGTGCGGGCCAAAGTCGGTGCGAAAGGGATCGCTGAAGTCTTCGGCAATATCCGCGAAATAGCATTTCGGACACATGACGACGAAGAAATAGGGCGGGTGCACGCGTTGGACGTTCTCGTTCAGCCACTTGTAGCCGATGACATGGTGGTCGGATTCTTCGCCGGTATGAATGTACATGTTCTTGCGGAAATAGCGCTGCTCGTACTTGTGGGAGCAGGCCGGGCATACGACCGGCTTCCGTATGAAGGGTGATGCCGAGCGTTGCATGATGGCAGTGAAGTCCCCCTGGTCCCCGTCACAAGGCCGCCTGAATGGCCGCCGGGCAACAGGGCGGCACTGTCAGGCTCGAAACGTCTGGGTGCGGACGCACCCGCTGCCTGGCAGGGGCACGGCCTTAGCGGGCAGATATTGCCTCCGCGCCGTTACCCA
>CAZLBS010000290.1:0-5383 GCA_964557505.1 uncultured Nitrospiraceae bacterium
ATTGCAATGAACTGAAGCAAGTCTCGCGCGAGGAAGCCCGCCGCCGGGTAGAGGAATGGTCGCTGCCCAAAAAGGGCATCATGCTTGAGAATACCGTCTCCTGCAATTTGAAATGCCTGCATTGCGACCGGGGCGTGGTCGAGACGCGCGAGAAAAAGCGCATGAATCTAGAAGAGTTGGAGCGGGCAGCCAGCATCATCGGAGAGATGCAGGTCGACGAGATCGCCCTGCACAACCTGGGCGAGCCGTTTTTGTCGAAGAGCTTTTTAGACGAGGTGCGCATCATTCGCAAGCACAACCCGAATGCGCGCCTTGTTGTCTCGACCAACGGCACCTTCGTGAATAGCGACAGCAAGAATGAAGCTGCTTTTCTGTTGGACCATGTGTACTTTTCGATCGATGGCTCGACGCAGGAAGAGGCCGAGACCTATCAGGTCGGCATCAACTTCGACCAGGCGCGGAACAACCTGGCGCAGCTCGTCGCGGCGCGCGATGCGCGTGGCCTGACCAAGCCGGTTATCGAATGGAAATACGTGGTCTTCGGTTGGAACGACGACCCGGAATCAATCGAGCGGGCGATTGGGCTGGCGCGCGAGGCAGGCGCCGATCGCATCTCGTTTTGGGCTGGATTCGGGGCCGATTTGCAGTTGTCCACGCGCATTCATGAGGACCCGTACTTCTTGCAATTGGGCCGCAAGACGTGGAAAGGCCGCGAAGTGATTCTGCGCGAGCCATCTGCCATGCGTGCTGAGCCAGCCGCCGTCTAACTCGTTCGTGAGACATGATCGGCGCTCGCCGCTGAATGACTCGGTAGATGCATTCTGCGCAGTCTGGCGTAGGTGGAGGATAGGACGTTCATGATGCGGGCATCATTCACTTTCTGCTTGGTCAGCATGCTTGCGTGGGCGGCAGCGCCGCTAGCGAGTGCGGCGGAATCCGTGCTCGAGGGCAAGCACCTCACGGTGCGAATGCTCAGCACGGCCGAACGCGCCGTGCCGGGCGAACCGATGATAATCGGGCTGCAACTCACGCACGACGAGGGCTGGCACACCTATTGGGAAAACCCGGGCGACACCGGATTCGAGACGAAAGTCGAGTGGATCCTGCCCGAGGGCGCCCAGGCCGGCGAACTGATCTGGCCGATGCCGGAACGGCATATGTTTTCGGGCATGGTCTACTTTGGCTTTGGCGGGGAGGAGCTTCTGCTCGCTGAGATTACGCCGCCGGAGACCCTCGAGCCAGGCAGCACCTTCGACATCCAAGCCAAGATGCAGTGGCTCGTCTGCGCCGATGTCTGCATTCCGGGACGCGGGACCGCCGGCCTGAGTCTGCCCGTCTCCGATGATGGCAGCGCCGGCAAGAGCGATGCGGCTGAAATGCTGCTGACGGCCGCCGAGAACGCGCCGCGTCCAGTGAGCCCTGAGGGCGCCACGCTGGAGATCAAAGGCGACTCCGTCACGCTTCGAGCGAAAACCGGCAGCTTGCTCGACAGCGTGGACGACGGCAAGGCCGAGTTTTTTCCCATCACCAAGAACGTGATGGACAACGCCGCGCAGCCGGCCATTGATATTGAAGAAGGCACGGTCACCATCGAGGGGAAGACGCACAAGCGTCTGGAGGGCGATCCCGAGACGTTCATGGGCTTGCTCGTCGTTGAGCAGGGCGGCCAGAAGCGGGCCTATGAGGTAGGCGTTGGCGGCGAAGCGGCCGGCGTTGCTTCCGTAACGGCGGACGGTGCACAAGACGGCACGGCGGCGGCCGCGCCCGCTGCCAGCCCACCCCCAGCCAAGGGCGCGAATCTCTTCGTGATGATTGGGCTCGCCATGGCCGGCGGCGTGCTGCTCAACCTGATGCCCTGCGTGTTGCCCGTCTTGTCGCTCAAGGTGATGAGCCTCATTAAAAGCAGTCAATACACCCGCCAGCAGCAGCAAGTGCACGGACTCGCCTACACTGCCGGCATCGTCCTCAGCTTCCTCATCCTTGCTGCCGTGCTGATTGGCTTGCGGGCCGCTGGCCAAGGCATCGGCTGGGGATTCCAGTTGCAGTCGCCCTGGTTCGTGGCCGCCCTCGTTTATCTCTTGTTTGCCCTCGCCTTGAGCCTTTCGGGCGTCCTCGAGATCGGCACGTCGCTGACGCGTGCGGGCAATTTGCTCACTGGCACTTCGGGCTATAGCGGCTCATTCTTTACCGGCGTCTTGGCGACGGTCGTCGCGACGCCGTGCACGGCCCCTTTCATGGGGACGGCCATGGGCTTCGCGCTCACCCAGCCAGCCGCGATTGCGCTTATCGTGTTCGCCGCGCTCGGGCTTGGTCTGGCCCTGCCCTTTCTACTGGTGTCATTCATCCCCGCGGCGGTTCGTTACCTTCCGAAGCCTGGCGCGTGGATGGAGACCTTTAAAGAATTGATGGCCTTCCCGCTCTATCTCACGGTGATTTGGCTGGTTTGGGTGTTGGCCAATCAAGGCGGCAGCGAGGCAGTGGCGCTGGTGCTGGCCGGATGCGTCGGCATTGCGTTCGCATTCTGGCTGCTGCGAAAAAGCCAAGGCGCTACGAAGAAGCCCATCGTGCCGCGCGCATTGGCGGCGGCATCGATCATGTTGGCCTTGGCCATTTTGCCGCTTATGGGCAGTGGGGCCGCGACAGGGAGCGGCGTGATCGCCCAGGCTGAGCCCGGCATGACCCGCACGGGGCAACTCGCCTACACGCCCGCGGTGCTCGAGGAAAGCCTGGCCACCGGGAAGCCCGTGTTTGTCAACATGACTGCTGACTGGTGCCTCACCTGCAAGGTCAACGAACGCGTTGCACTCGACACGGCCGAGGTCAAGCAGGCCTTCGAGGAAAACGAAGTCATCTACATCAAAGGCGACTGGACCACCTATAACGACGACATTACGAAATACCTCGATCAATTCGAGCGCAGCGGGGTGCCGCTATACGTCGTCTACCGCCCGGGCGCCGGTGAACCCGAAGTCCTGCCGCAGGTCTTGACGCCCGGTATCGTGAAAAACGCCCTAGCCGCGAAGTAGAAGGACGCCCAAACACCTTTGGCCGAGGCTAGGATCCAAGTTTTGTCCTGCTTCCGGGCAGCAATGCGCCGCGCGTCCTCGCTGCCAGTACAAGCCGCTTACATCTGTCGAGGGCGTTTCGCATGAGAGTTCGCTTCGGCCTCGTGGGCGGGCAATGCCAGGGTAAACCACACCAGGAAGATATACATCGAATAGACGACGACGTTTTCCCATAAGGGGAATGAGTACCAGGTGTGGAGGGATTCGCTCCAGGAACTGCCGATGCGCTCGCCGGTTTCGGCGGCGAGATGTTTCATGCGCTCGTACTGAATGGCCCAGGCGCCTTGGAAATAGGCGGCGGCTCCGAAGGCGATGGTCCAGTAGGAGAAGGGTCCGGCGAGTTGCAGGGTGCGGCCGTTCGCGGCCTGGGCGATGCGCCGCTTCGTGAGCATGTCGATGGCGAACCACCCGGCATACCAGAAGATGCCGAGGCCGTAGCCGGCAAACGCAATGATGGCCGCTTTCTCGTGCACATCGGTCCAGCGCCAAGGCGCCGCTCCTGAGCCTTCCCCAGATTCGACGGTCCATGCCCAATTGGTAAAGACGTCGCCCTTGGCATCGGGGAAGACGCCGACGAGCCCAATGCCAACGGCGCCCGTGATGAAGAGCGCTGTGCCGACACCGGCTGCCCAGCGGGAGGCATGCGCCAGGCAGCGGAAGTGATAGAGCGCCAACGGAATCGCCGCGGCGCCCCAGAAGACCATTGCAATGGAAAACAGCCACCACCATTGTGGATTGTGCTTGTCGTCCCAGCTGCCGTAAAAGCTGAAGGTATGCGTCCAGACGGAGTGCTCGTTTTCCGGCGGGTAGGTCAGCCAGCAGGCGGCGATAAGGCCCCAGAAGATGGCGGACATGGCGAGCAGGTAAGCGTTGCGTTGACGGGGCGTAACCGCGCCCACAGCGATACGGGCCAGGACATTTCGAGTAGGCATTGATACAGGCATCCCACCGTTCAGCCGCGGGGATCATACGTCCTGTGCCGCCAGGGCGCCAAACGGACGCCACGGCCCTTGCGTTGCCCGCCGTGCAATCCGGAAATGTATTGATGGTCTATGACGGCGCTTGCTACACTTGTGCATTGGGCATTGGTGCATGCGGCCGGATAAATACATCCTTCGCGAGGGGTCCCGGCATGCAGGCGGCGGCCGGGCGCGCATGCCAATTTTAGCGAGATTTGATGACCTTTTGAGTACCACGGCACAGAATGGTTCCGGCCTTGCAGCGGCCTCGGCGCGTGCGGCGCTCGGCTGGTGGCACGGCGCGGACAGCATGGTGACGCGCGATACCGGCGCGATTGCCGAAGCACTCGCGGCTCTTCCCGAAGCGTTGACCTTGGTGCGCGATCACGGCATGGTCCGCATCGCACGAGAAGGCCATCTCTCGTCGCAGCCAGACGCCGATACCGGCAGCGTCTCGCGCGAAGCCCGCGGATGGGTGGCGCCATGCCCCATGCAGTCGCTGGGCGATGCCTCGTTTCGAGAGGATTATTGCCTTGACTTCGCTTACGTTGCGGGCGCGATGGCCAACGGTATTGCCTCGGTTGAACTCGCCGAGGCCATGGCCCGCGCGGGCATGCTGGCCTTTTTTGGCGCGGCCGGCCTGCGCATCGAGGAGGTGGCCGATGCCATCGCACGGCTGAAGGCATCCCTCGGCGAGGCCTATCCATGGGGCAGCAACTTTATTCACAGCCCGAATGAGCCGCGCCACGAAATGGCCACGGCGGATTTGTACATCCGCGAGAGCGTGCACCTTGTCGAGGCGTCGGCCTTTTTGGGGCTCACCTTGCCGATCGTGAAGTACCGCGTGCACGGCATTCACGAAGGGCCCGATGGACAAATCGTAACGCCGAACCGGGTCATGGCGAAGGTGTCGCGCATCGAGGTGGCGTCCAAGTTTTTTGCGCCACCGCCCGAGGCGATGCTCGATGAACTGGTGCGAAGCGGCGAGATCACGCGCGACCAGGCGCGGCTGGCGCGGCGGATACCGATGGCGCAAGACCTAACGGCTGAGGCGGATTCCGGCGGTCACACGGACAACCGGCCCTCCATCGCACTCATCCCAACCATGATGGCGCTGCGGGATCGCATGCAGGCGGAGCATGCATATGAACAGGCCTTGCGTGTTGGCGCGGCCGGGGGCATTTCTACGCCTGCCAGCGCCTGCGCAGCGTTCGCCATGGGGGCCGCATATATCGTGACGGGCACGGTCAATCAGGCCTGCGTCGAGTCGGGCTCGAGCGACGCCGTGCGGCAGATGTTGGCTGAGGCCGGACAAGCCGATGTAACCATGGCGCCCGCCGCGGACATGTTTGAGATGGG
>CAZLBS010000291.1:0-5367 GCA_964557505.1 uncultured Nitrospiraceae bacterium
TCCGGCGATATTGGAAAGGCCGGCTTCGTGCGCATTTTCCGCGGGGGCGCCTGCCCGGAAGGGACCGGCCGCTGGTTTCAGGATTTCAAAAAAAGCGGCGGCGTCGTCATGGACTGCAGCATCCATGACCTCGATTGGATTCGCTACACCTTCGGCGACGTCGAGCGCATCTTCTGCCAGAATCTGATGCGCGCCAAGCCGACGCCGATGGACTACGCCATGTGTACCCTGCGGCTCGCCAATGGCATGCTCGCCCAAGTCACAGGCTCATGGGCCCATCCCACCGGGTTTCGCGTAGCCGTCGAAATCTGCGGACAAAAGGGCTTGATTCAGTTCGACAGTGCCGAAGCGCCGGTGAACTTCGAGCCGCGGGCAACGAAAGGCGCGGGCAGCGGCGGAGCCATCGTGCCGGCATCCCCGATGGCCAAGAGTCCCTATTTGCTCGAGTGGGAAGATTGCGCGGATTGGTTCATGCGCGGCAAGAAACCGCGCGTGCTCCCGGAAGACGCCGTGCGTGCAGTGGAATTGGCGGAGGCGGCCTTGGCTTCCGCGAAGTCCGGGCAGCCCGTCAATGTGTAGGTGTTTGCCAGGTGATCGCATTCTTCATCAAGAATGCCCTCGCCTCCGAATTTCCCTGACAGAAATGGATTGCGGCTATGTCTGAAACCGTTCGAGTGGGCATTGTTTCGTTTGCGCATTTGCACGCGCACGCATATGCCGGGGCCCTGAATGCCGTGCCGGATGCCGCGCTCGCGGGCATTTGGGACGCGGCGCCGTCGCGAGGAAAGAAGGCAGCGAAGCAATACAAGGCCCCGTTCTTTGCATCGCTGGACGCCCTCTTGGCAGCGTGCGAAGGCGTGATCATCTGCTCTGAGAACGGCAAGCACCGGGAGCACGTGGAAGCTGCGGCCCGCGCAAAACGCTGGGTGCTCTGCGAGAAGCCGTTGGCCATCACGCCAGCAGATGCCAAGGCCATAATCACGGCTTGCAAGAAAGCGAAGGTTGGCTTGGGCACGGCCTTTCCTTGCCGCTTCATCGAGCCCTTGCGCGACGTGAAGGCGCGTATGGACCGGGGTGACCTTGGCAGATTGCTTGCAGCCAATTGCACGAACAACGGCTCGTACCCAGGCGGTTGGTTTTCAGATGAAGCCCTGTCAGGCGGCGGCGCAACGATGGACCACACGGTACACGTCGCCGACCTGATGCGCTGGCTTACAGGAAAAGAATTCACCAAGGTCTTCTGCGAAACGGGGACGCTCATTCATTCGCGCCTCAAGACGGACGACATGGGCGTGATGCAACTCGAAATGGAGGGCGGCATCCGCGTGGCGCATATCGCCAGTTGGAACCGTCCGGAGGCCTTTCCGACGTGGGGCGATGTCACGCTGGAACTCATCGGCGAGAAAGGGGTTTTGAACGTCGATGCCTTTGGCCAAAAGCTCGATGTCTACAGCGACAAGACCAATACGGTGCAGTGGGCGGGCTGGGGCGACGATCCGAATCTGGCCATGGTGCACGATTTTGTGAGCGCCATCCGCGAGCAGCGCGCCCCGTTGGTCACGGGCGAAGACGGCCTGCGCGCAGTCGAAGTGACCACCGCCGCCTATAAGAGCGCCAAGCAAGGAAAGATGGTCAGCGTCTAGCACTGCGCCTCAGTCAAGAATCTTGGCGAGCGCGTCTTGGTGCTCCCGTATCCAACGCACCGTATCTTCGATGGTGTCCGCAACGCTGCGCTTGGGCGTCCAACCGGTGCGCTCCGTCACCCGTGCATTGTCGGTCACGAAAATCGGCACATCCGCCGGGCGTGTTTCCGGCTCGCTTCCTATCGATAGGGCATTGCCGCTCGCGGCCTCGCAAATCTTCGTCAGTTCGAGCAGGCTCACGCTGTTCTCGATCCCGCCGCCGCAGTTCATCAGCGCCCCGTCGAGTTCGTCGAAATGGGCCAACTCATAATGAATCAAGTCGAGCAGGTCATCGATATGCAGAATGTCGCGTACCTGCTTGCCCGCGCCACCGTAGCCGATGTACTTCAATGGGCGTTGGAAGACATGACGCGCGGCCCAAAGCGCGGCCAGGCCCTGGTCGGATTTGCCCATCTGCCATGGTCCGCCAATGACGCTCATTCGATTGATGATCGCCGGCATGCCGTAGGCCGCGCGGTATTCCTGCACGAGAAATTCGCTGCTCAGCTTTGTCGCCCCGTAAAAGGACCGCACCCCTTCGATGGGAAAGGCCTCCGAGATGCCCGCCGCGCTCACCCCCACGACAGGCTGCTGAGGCTCCAATTCGAAGCGGGTCTCCACCTCCCGGTATGCCAGACGGTTGAGCACGTCCATTGGATAGATGCGGCTGGTCGAAAGAAAGAGCATGGCCGCTTCGCGCCGCCGCGCCAACTCCAAGCAGTTCACCGTACCGGTGAGGTTTGTGTGGATAACATATTCAGGCGACTCGCCATAGCCCGCCATTACCGCCGGTTCCGCACTGCATTCGAGCAACAAGTCCAGCTCAGGCACGGCCATCAAGTCTTCCAGCCGGCGGATGTCGCCGTGAAGGAATTCGACCCCTGCCTCGCGCAGCCGCGGCAGGTTCAATTCGGAGCCCCGCCGCTTTAAATTATCCAAGGCATAAATGCGAACGCCGGACAGGCTGCGCGCCAGCGATAGAGCAATGCTGGAACCAATAAATCCCGCCCCGCCGGTTATCAGAATGGTTCGCATAACGCCCTCCCCACGTGGTGTTTATGGTAGGGTCCCGCCATGTAGAAGCGCAACTGCCGTGATGCGGCTAGCAACGATCGGTATGCTATACTCAGCCGGGGAAGAACCGTTATGCCTGTGCAGGAAAATGAGCGCACCGTTTTGCGAGTCTTCTGCATCTGTGGCCAGAAGATGCGCGTCACGGAATCAATGTTCGGCAAGCCTGGCAAATGCGTGGCGTGCGGACAGAAGATCCGTATTCCCCGCCGCGATGAAGTTCCCCAAGGCGCCCACGAGATTCTGCTGAAGGACCATCCGGAGTTTTTGCGGCAGACCCGCAAGAAGCCGGCGGATTTCCGAGGCATTCGCCCGCCGCGCGGCCGCGAGGACGATCGCGAGTCCACGCTGGGTCTGCAGGACGAGCGCGTCAGCACGGTGCCTATGGACGTGCTGGAGCCGTTGCGGCAGCTCTGCGCATTACACGAACAGGCCCACCGCCAGTTGAAGACCTTGGAGGCGCATGGCCAGTCGCGCACGGTCGATGCGGATCGCGCCGAATTGCATGGGCATCTCGTGCGGATTGAAGAGGCCCGGGCCGAACTCGACGAAACCTTGCGCCAACGGCTGATGGAAGTGGCCGTCGAACTGGCCACCACCGAAGAGAAACTGGCGGAAGCAGACCTGTCCGTGCGCGTGGGCGAAACGGACTATGCCTCGTATAAGCGGACGGCGGACAAGCTCCGGCGGCGGCGCGACCGGCTCGAACGGCGCCAGGTCAATCTGCGCGGATGGCTCGCGGTGAAAGACCCGGCACTGGCGGGGCCTCACGGCGAGGTTTCCTTCGCACGCATTCCGCATGTTTCCGGCAAACTTCAGTGGCCTTCCGAGCCATCGGACAACCGCCCCCCGCTCGATACCTACATGAGCGAGTTGCGCGAATTGCTCTTGGCCAAAGATCGCGCGCGCATTCGCCGGGATGAAGCGGCCCGCGTCATGGAATCGCGCGGCGCGCGCATGGACGGCCAAGGCCAGATTCAACGCGATGCCCGCGGCGAATTGCAGCGCGTCCGGGTCGGCATCGACTTTGTCCGCGGGCGATTGGACCAGGTGATTGCCGATTGCCGGGCGAGCGAGAAAGCCCTGGCCGCACAGCTCGAACTTGCCCGGGGCCGGCTGCAAGTCAACGAAATGCGCCGCGAACAATTTCACACGCTCGAGGCGAATCTGCGCGCCGAGCGCGAGCGGTTGCGCCGTGAAGAAACCATCGCCGAGCGCGCCTTGATGGCGCGGAGCGCCCGTGAAGTGCCCTTGGGCAGCCTCACCATGTGGGAGCGCGTCACCGCCGCGTACGGCGAACAAGGCTTTACATGGGACAGTTGGCTCGCCTGGGCCGCCGCGGCCGCGTTCGTTGTCGCCCTGTTGTTGCCGGCGTTCGGCCAACTATCGCCCGTCACCGCATTTCAGCAAGTCGGCGGCGCCACCCCTTGGATGCACTGGCCGCTCACGGCAAGCCTCATCGCGACGGCCAGTTGCGCGCTGATTGGCCTCATCCCCCGGCGGGCGATTCGGGGCAGCCTCCTATTGGCGGCGGCGCTCATGTTGCTGCTGGCGTCCGCCGCCTTCCTGCACGAGACGTACTACCACACGGGCAGGGCCGGCGCCTTGTTGCGCGAAGGGGGCATGCTTCAGCCCGCAATCGTAGTCTTTGCGGGAGCTGTCGCCGGGGTGTTCGCCGCGGCCATCTATGCGTTGTGGCCTTTTCAGCAGTTGCGCCTTGGCCTGCCGGCTGCCGCGCTGGCAGGCTTGCTCGGCACGCTTTTCATCGTGACGGACGCTGGCGGGGCATGGACGCCTCAGCCCGTGCTCGAGCACTACGTGGCGAACCGCAGTGTGGAACTCGGCCGGTACGACACCAAAGTGACGGTGCGCAATGAGGGCAGCCGGGCCCTGCGCCTGGGCGCTGCCGGCAGCCATCCCTTCGCCTATGCGTTTTACCTCGAGCGCCGCGAGGGCAATGGCTGGCAGCAGCTCGTGCCTGAGCGCGGAAGGTCGGTTTCCTTAAACGGGATGGACCTCGCCCAAGGAGAGGACGTCGTTTTCGATTATCAATTGGCAGGCGGCGAATACCGTGCCGTGCTGTCGCGAGACGCGGGCGGCGCCCCGGTAACGCACGCGTTCACGCTGGAGCCGTTGCCCGAACCGCCCCCCTTATCGCTCGAAGCGGCCGAGGCCGAAGCCAATGCACAGAATGCCGCGGAGCAGCAACAAGCGCAGACACGCATTCGCCGGGTCACCGCCGAACTGACCGGCACAATCAGCATCGGGGAAAACGCGCCGCCGCGCTTCCTCATCGATTTGACGTTGCCGGACGGCGCGGTCTTATCAGAACGCTACCGCATCGGGGATGTGCTCTACGGCGGCTGGCGCGTTCGCGAATTCAATCCGTCGCTCGGAACCGTCACCATTGCCGGCGCAGGTGAACTGTTGGTGTTGCGCTCTGGCGAACCGCTTGAGCTCGAGGTGGTAGTCGAAGACGACGGCCGGGGTATCGACAAAGAAAAAATCAGTGCAGCCGGAAATCCCAAGACCGGAGAAACGGAGCATGCCGTCGATCTCCTGGACCTGCTCGCCACACCGGGATTCTCCACTGCACCAATGATCACCGAGGTCT
>CAZLBS010000292.1:0-5359 GCA_964557505.1 uncultured Nitrospiraceae bacterium
TTCGCCGGTTCTCTCAAAAGCCTAAGTATGTCAAATAAAACGGCTTAAACCAATCAACGAAGCGTTGTCAGACGGGCGCGGCATCATTGAGGAAAGCTGCTGGCTGGCGCGCAAGGCCGCGGGTTGCCGGCGCGAGCTAACTGCAACCGCCAAAGGCGCATGCTGCGCTATTCCCAGTTCACCTCTGTCCAGGCGAAGCGGCAGCGCTCGTCGGAAACGTAGAGGGTCAACGGCTCGTTGGCGTTCGTTTTGGCCTCGAGAAAGGTCATCTCGTTCTGCTCGGATTCCGCGACGAAGATGCCCGCTTGATACGCCACGATATTGACCTCATCGTCGTCTGCGAAGCCCCGCGGCACGGCTGTAATGTGGGCCCCGCCGAGCGGCAGACGCAGCGCTTCGGCTTCAATAGACCACGGCTCCTCACCTTCCTCAGCAGACAATCCGATATCAGGATCGCGCAGCGCTTCGAGCAGCCCGCGCGCGAGGCGGGGGAAACCCGTTCGGCTGCCATGACCGACGATAGCGATTACGACATTCGCTTCGCGCACTTGCAAGGTGGACCGCTCAAGGGGCCCCAAGTAGCGGAACGCAAACGCATCGCCCAGGTCATCGCCGCGCTCCAAATCGTTTTCATCGCCTGAGATCAGGTTCTCGAAGTGCTGCGCAGCAAGCCGCCTCGCCGGATGCACGCTGACGAAGAGCCATTCCGGAAAGAGACCATACGGCCCGGCGTACTCAGCAACCGCAAAAGCGACGCCATACCGCGTGGCGCCATGGCGGCTCAGCCCTTTCGTGCGAATGGTGATGTCGTTCCGCGCAAACAACGACGCAAAATGGACACCGGCATAGTCCCGCTGTCCGCCTTCTCGAGAGCCTAGCTCCGGCTCGACACCGTAGGCAAGGGCATACGACGGCGCCGCGCAGAGCACGGCGAGCACGCATCGCACCGCACCCTTCATCGGGTCAGCAAGGCCACGGCTTCGATATGCGGCGTCTGCGGGTAAAGGTCCAGGGCGGTCACTTGCTCTAACTGAAAGCCCCCTGCGAGCAGCTGCGACAGGTCGCGCGCCAGCGTCGCCGCGTCGCATGACACATACGCAACCCGCTCTGCTTTCGACATTGGAATATTCCGCACGACGTTCTTGGCCCCTTCTCGCGGCGGATCGAGCACGATGCAATCAGCTCGATCCCGGAGTAAGGCCTCGCGCATGGTGTCTTCGCGCGCCCGGCGGTACGTCTTCTGGCCCACCTTCGACGCGGCCTTTACCGCTGCCAGATTGTGATCAAACCCAATCACCTCGACCGTATCCGGGAGGCCCAGCGTGAGATTGCCATTGCCGCAATACAACTCCAGCACGCGTGTGGCCCGATGCAGCAAGCCCTGCACATGCGATACCAACAAGCGATTGAGCAGCAAGCTCGACTGCGAAAATGTCCCATTCACAATCGGAACGCCATCGAAAAAGAAATGCTCGCGCGGCTTCTTGTCGAGCGGACTCTGCGCCTGTGGAAAGCGCGCCCGAAGCTTCCGGTCCACTGAGCGCCGCCAAACGAGGACATCCTCGCCTTCCGGGTTGATGACGATTTCGGTCTTGTCCCGCGAAGGGGCCTCTTGCAGCAGGGCCGCCGCTTCGCGCAGCCGCGGATGCAGGGCCGGCGAATGCTCGGCAGACACCACGCTGTGCGTGCCCGGCTCGAAAAAGCCGACCTTCTCGCCATCCCCCTGAAACTGCGCCCGCGTCCGGTATTCAAGGCGCAGAGAAGGCTCTTCTTGCCAAGCCACATCCGCCTCGATGCCGCCGACGCGGGCCAACGTCTCCTCTACAATCTGCCGCTTCCATTCACCCTGCGCGGGATATGCGAAGTCGAGCCAAGGGCAGGCCGGATCAGGGATGCACCCTGCGTCGGATATGCGATCGGCTGAGGGTTCCAGCAGTTCGTCGATGCGTCCCCAGACGGCTCCCCGCCCCCGCTCGGTCAGGCGCACGCGAATCATATCGCCCGGATAGGCGCCCGGAACGAACACCACGGCGCCATCTATCCGGCACAAACCATGCCCGCCATGCGTCACCTTCTCTATCCGTACCTCCGCCGTTTCCGGCAGGGATGACGCGTCGACATCAGTACTCATATACGTATTGTCCCGTCTTTTGATGCATCTTGCGCTCTTTGCGCAACTGAGCAAGAAAGTCCGCATAGGGGCCGCGGACGATTTCTTCCGGGTTTCCATCGAACACGAAGACGTAGCTCGACCCGAGATGTGCGGATTCATAGGGCTCGACCACCCCGCTCCACTCCGGACTGATCGCACAGCGCGGCGCATCTTCCGGAAAAATTTGGTAGTGCGCCCCGCCTGCGGCGCCGACGACCAGCCCTTCACGCCCGTTCGTCAAGGCGACGCCCGGTTCCGAAGACACCAAATCCAGCGATGCATGCGCCAGGCGAAAGCCCTCGACCCGCACATGCACGCCCCGCGACTCCGCCGCAAAGGCATCCGCCTCGGCAAGCTCAAGCTCGATTGAATCCGATTGCAGGCTCATGACGCTGATGAAACGCTGAATGGCCGCATGCTCATGATACGCCACATGCCGCACGTACAGCAGCATGCCTGGCAACGTCATCTTTGTCTCGAGCACGGCCCCCGCGGAACACAACTCCTCGCTCCACGTCACGTCTTCGCACACCGCCGCGTCGAGCCGGCGGCCGTCGGCGACCACCGCCAAATCGGGGCCTGCGCCGGCGCACCAATCCAACCCGCCATCCTTATGCAGCAGCGCGACGGTCTCCGGCGGCGCCGTGCGCCATTCACGCCGAATCCAAGCATTCTCGATAGCGGCCCCGCCGCGCCCAATGTAAACCTGCGCCCTTCTCAACTGGCAGCCTCCACGGTTTGCAGCACGTCAGTCTAACGGATGAAGCGCATCCGGCGTGACCTCGTGCCCCCTGCGGCGTTCTTGATACTCTATCCGCGGCCATGGCAGAAGGGGCTTGGGGCACATGATTTATCTGAATGCTGTCATCCTCGCGATTGTAGAAGGGGTGACCGAGTTCATCCCGATCAGCAGCACGGGGCATCTCATCCTCGCCGAGCAATTCGTCTCGCTTGGCGACGAAGGCGCCTTTGCCGAAAACTTCATCGTCATCATTCAACTGCCCGCGATTCTCAGCGTCGTGGTCTACTTCTGGAAAGACCTCTGGCCATTCTCGAAACCGCACGCCGAGCGTTTTCACACCTTGATGCTATGGAGCAAGATCATCGTGGCGGTGTTGCCCGCCGTCATCTTGGGCCTCTTGTTCAACGATTACATCGAAGCCTTGCTCGGCAATCCAATTGCCGTGGGCATCACCCTATTCTTGGGAGGCGTCATCCTCATCGCTGTAGAGATGCGCCGGCCAACGCCCAAGGTGCATCACGTGTACGACATCACCTATTGGCGCGCCCTGCAAATCGGCGTGTTTCAATGCATCGCCATGATTCCGGGCGTGTCGCGCTCGGGAGCCACCATCGTCGGCGCGATGCTCCTTGGCACCGGACGCGCCGCGGCCGCGGAATTCAGCTTCTTCCTTGCCATCCCGACGATGCTCGGCGCTACTACGCTTACCATGCTGAAGGCCAATCTTGACTACACGGCCCAGGAGTGGACCTTGCTCGCAATTGGGAGCGCCGTCTCATTCGTCACCGCTTATGCCGTCATCGCGCTCTTTATGAGCTATATCCGCCGCCATACCTTTATCCCCTTTGGCTGGTACCGCATCGCCCTCGGCATTATCGTCGTCGCGTACTTCATGACGGCCGCATGACGCAGCGGCCTATTTTGCGTGGCTCTCTGAATAAATCCTCGATAGCCTCAGGCAGAGAAAGCAGATGACGTACTTGTAGGAAGGAGTTGACCCAATGAAGATAACGGCATTTTACGGCAGCGCACGGAGCGAACGCGTCGGCATTCGCGCCGCACGATACCTTGTCCAGAAGTGCAACGAGCGCGGACATGAGACGGCGCTGCTCGAACCGTTCACCCATCAACTGCCCTTGCTCGACAAAATGTATAAGGAATATGCAGAGGGCGAAGCGCCCGAGGTGCTCGAGGCGATGGCGAAAGCCATTCGAGAGGCAGACGCGTTTCTCGTAGTTTCGGGCGAATACAACCACTCGGTGCCGCCGGGCTTATCCAATCTGCTCGACCACTTCCTCGAGGAATATCTCTGGCGGCCATCGGCGATTGCCTGCTATTCCGCGGGCTCCTTCGGCGGCGTGCGGGCGGCCATGCAGTTGCGCTGTCTGCTCGCCGAGATCGGCATGCCAAGCATCTCATCCATTTTGCCGTTCCCCAAGGTGCAAGACCTGGTCACCGAAGAGGGCCAACTCGCAGGCGAGCACGCCGCCCGCGTCGACCAGTCAGCCAACCGCTTCCTCGATGAACTCGAGTGGTACGCCGAGGCGATGAAAGCGCAACGTGCAAAGGGCACGCCCTTCTAGCGCCTAAATTCCACCCTTAATTGTTTTTTGATTCCCGCACTTTACGCATGACATGCGATTCGGGTATACTTGAAATATCGGCTGCAAGGAGGGACAGGAGTCATGGCAGGGTTAACAGGTGTTTCAGGAGTGACCGGCAACGGGGCGCTTGGGCGCATCGAATTCGAGGCGCAATTTCAGGCGGCGGCGCTGCGAAACCAGCAGGATGTACAGGAGTTGTTGGGCCAGCAGAGCCTTCAATTGATCCAGTCGGCCGCAATCACTTCTCCGGACATCGGCAATAATCTCGACGTGCTCGCCTGAGCCGCCCATCTCGTTGCGCTCGAGTCTACAAGCGCTTGGCACTTGACGGGTTATTTTGCTAAACTTAGCACCTACTGATCGGTAGGTCACCCTTAGGCAGTTCGCGAAGTTCCTGTGGAAACACACGTTATGAGGGAGAGGGACAACCATGAGTGATGCATACATTGTCGGCGCATGCCGCACGCCGATGGGCCGCGGGAAAGAGGGCGGCGCGCTGAACAGCGTGCATCCCGTCGACCTGCTGGCGCTCGTCTTGAACGAAGGCATAAACCGCGCGGGCGTCAGCAAGGAAGATGTCGACGACGTCATCATTGGCTGCGTCAGCCCGACGGACGAGCAAGGCGCGAACATCGCCCGCTTGGCCCTGCTGAAGGGCGGCTTCCCCGTGACAGTGCCTGGCTTGCAGCTGAACCGCATGTGCGGCAGTTCGCAGCAGGCCGTGCACTTCGGCAACAAGGCGATCGCCGCCGGCGACATGGACTGCGTCATCACGGGCGGCGTTGAAATGATGAGCCGCGTGCCCATGGGAAGCGACTGGGGCGTGCTTACCCCCGAGTTCGTCGCCGACTTCCCCTATCC
>CAZLBS010000293.1:0-4359 GCA_964557505.1 uncultured Nitrospiraceae bacterium
CACAGTCCTTCCGGACTGGCCCCGCGCAGGATGCGCATCAGGACCGTTTCGGCTTGGTCATCAGCGGTGTGGCCCGTCGCAATGGCACGTATGTCGCGCTTCTCCGCCGTGCGCAGAAAGAAATCATACCGCCGGTCCCGCGCTACCACCTCAAACGAGCGCTTGTCCGTGAGCGCTTCCGCCGCTACAGGACGCGATTCAATGTGCGCGGCAATGCCCAGCTGCTTGCCAGTTTCCTCTACGAACGCCGCATCCTCTTCGCTTTCTCCCTCGCGCGTTTCATGGTTGAGGTGCAGCATCTCGCAGGAGTACCCGAGCGCCGTGAGCACATGCACTAAACAGATCGAATCCGCCCCGCCCGATACGGCAACCAGCACGCGTTCCGCCGGCTGCAACATCTTGTATTGATCAAGCGTCGAGCGGACCTGCTCATGAAGCATCGCGATGATGGGGCTGCTATCCGATTCGCCGCCAGGTGCAGATTTCCCGTTCCCGCGCAGTGCTTCGGCGGATTCGTTCTCGCTGCGCGTCCGCGCCTCTTGCTTAGGCGTTGGCAAAAGCCCCCTTGCCCTCCGCGATCGTCCTCAAATAATCCCACGAATAAATGCCCGTGCTGTGGCCGTCGCTCCATTGAAAAGCTACCGCATAATTGCCCAGCGGCGTGACCGCCTCCGGCGTAATGTTCTGCGGCACCTGTTCCGGCTGCAAAATGCGTTCGCCGCTCGTCTCGTCCACGCACATCGCACAAGGGCACGCACACCGCAAGGCATGATTCGCAATCGAAGCCGTGAACCCATCGTTGAATTGAACGCGCACCGCTCCGGGCAAAAAGTCGATTTCGGGCGCGCCGGCGCCCGCGTCTTCCGTCTCTTGCACGGCGGCGACAGTGGCCTGTGCAAGCGTTGCAAAGGCCTCCAAGTCTGCCCCGCTGGTGCGGCGTTCCGCGCCCGCCATGCCGGGGATGATCGGCAATTCCGCCAATGTGCGAATGCCAAAGCGCCGCTGGAGCAATCCCTGTCCCCGGCCGAATGGATAATGCACCTCATGGCACGTGCCGCACGTGAAGGACGACATGTTCTCGACGACGCCGAGTACCGGAACCTTCACCTTTTCAAACATCAAGATGCCCTTGGCTACATCGACCAATGACAGTTGGTGGGGCGTCGTCACAATGATGGCCCCATCGAGCGACGCCTGTTGCACCAGCGTCAGTTGAATGTCGCCCGTTCCTGGCGGCAAATCAATGATAAGGTAGTCAAGCTTGCCCCAGTCGCATTGCTTCAATACTTGCATGATGTAGTTCGACACAATCGGCCCACGTAGCACGGCCGGTTGATCGCCCATCAAGAAGCCCATCGACATGACCTGCAACCCGTCGATCGCCACCGGGTAAAACATATTGCCATTCGAGCGGATGGCCGGCTGGCTTACATTAAACAGGCTGGGCGTCGACGGGCCGTACACGTCCGCGTCCAGCAGGCCAGTCTTGTGACCGGCACGCTGCAGGGCCCGGGCAAGATGCGCGGCCACTGTGCTCTTGCCGACCCCGCCCTTGCAGGACGAAACCGCGATAACCCGGGCAACCTTCTCAAGGCCGGTCCCGCTGCCTTCACGCCCGGCCGATTCACGGGGCACGCGCAGCGAGACTTCTACGCTTTCCACACCTTCCAGCGCGCCGACAGCCTGCTCGCACGCACTTCGGATGGCTTTCATCGTTTCCGGACGCGCCTGCGAGAGGCTCACCGCAAAACGTACCGTCCCGCCCTCAATCTTTGCGTCGTGCACACGGCCCGCCGTAACGATATCTTGCGCTTGCCCCGGCTCTACGATGGAGCGCAACGCATCAAATAGTTGTTTAACCGTCGCCAACTTCTACCCGCTCCTGAGTTTATGCAGTTGCCATCAACTTGCATACCGTCTATTTGGCAACGCGTTCCGCGCTGCGCACGATTCCCGGCGGGCCGCGCTAGAAGTCCTCGGGGATGTTCGCGCCTGGCATCGGAATGCCGTCGTCCATTTCAATGCTGCTGTTCCGGTCGATCGCATCCGCCTGATCCGGAGCGGCAAACCACATCACAGACTTCGCGTTGACTTCGTTGTCATAATCTTGCCGCGCGAAGAGGGCCAATCGAAACCGGCCTGCCACGAAATGCTCCGCCTGATCGTCATAGTGGCGGCTCGTCACGTGACCGCTGTTTCCCGTCGGCAAGATGGTTTCGGCCCGGGGAGCGGCCCGGACCATCATCGTCTCCGGCTCGCCTTCCGATTCGTCTGACTCCGCCGGGATCTCCACTTCCACCATGGGGCTGAACTCGATCAGCCGCCGCGTCGAAGGCCCGGCGATGACGCTGTATTCATGCTGACCTGCCCCATACAGCATGTTGTTCACAATCTGCGCGCCCCCGCCGACCGGATAGGGACCAATGTTTACAAGCGGCCCAACCAGCGGCAGGAAGCCAAGCGGGTGCGTGAATGTGATGGTGTGCAGCTTTCCCCAGCGCCATTCGTTCATGTCGCCGCCAAGCTTTGCTTCCAGCCGGTCCAGCCCGTCGCGCAATGCCGCCAGCACGATGTCGTCCCGTGCCTCGACGCGCCGCGTGTTGATGTTGTCCCAAAAAACCGAATCCGGACGGCCCACAAACCACTTGAAATGATTCCAATGGTCGGCGACCGTGCAATACCAGCGAAAAGCAGGCGGCGTATCGCCGGCCCCTGTCATGCTTGCTGACAGCTGCCCCATCATCCCGCGCTCCCCGCCAATATCAAACTCATCCATCAGCGCAAGCCGCAAGCACGAATCCACCCAATGCTGATAAATCGATGCCCCCGTGCTGTCCGGGTCATGCCGGTAATCCCAATCGTCCAGGATGTCGAGCGCAAACAAATCGCGCTGATTCAGTTCGCGCCGGCGCGGCTCGAGCGCCTCGAAAAACGCCGCCAGAATGGGCTCCGCCGACCACGCCTTCGAATCCACGATCACGGCCTTCAAGTCATGCAGCGTCCAATCATCGCGCGATGCAATCAACTCTTCGATCCGCGCCGCACGATCCCACGGTTGCCAGTAGCCTTCCAAGCTTTCAATCGGGCCGAACGGCTTCACCGACGATTTGTTGTTGGCCGTTACGATGTATCCCCACGGCGGATTGATCAGCTTGGGATTCTGCTCGAAAGGCAGCAGCCCAAGAATCTCGTCTTTGCCGCTTGCCCCGTCCAGCAGGGTCTTGTGGTCGATGTGGTCCGGTCGAATCGGCAAACGCCCCGCCGCCCACCATGCGATGTTCCCCTCCGCATCGGCATACGAAATGTTGAGCCCGGGCGAGGTGATCAGCGCCACCGCGTCCTCGAACGATTCCAAGTCGCGCGCATGGCCCATGAGGTAAAACCCCTCGATATCCGTCTGGTCCATGTGCTGCCATAGCCAATTCAGACTGACCGCCGGGCCAGGCTTGATCCCGAGCGTATCCAGCAAATCTGTAATCACGGGCCCGTGCGGCGTCACCCGCACGTCATACGTCACGTCCGCCCCAAAGCGGACCTCGATCTCTTCCTCGATCACGTCGACTTCCGTCCACTCTCCCATGTACTTGACCTGATGCGGGTCGTCGGGATGAAACTCCTCCAAGTACATGTCCACATCGTCATTGGCAAACATCGTCAATGCCCAGCCCCGATCTTCATTGTGCGAAATCAGCGGAAAAGGGATGGGGGGGAAGTGATAGCCGTAGCTCTCAAAGTCGTCGTACTTCAAGTGCGCTTCATACCAAATGCCCGGATTCGTAAAGGGGATGTGCGGGTCATTCGCGAGAATGGCGCGGCCAGACTTCGTGCGGGACGGGCCCAGCACCCACGAATTGCTGCCCACCTGCTGCGGGCTGAATTGCTCCGACATCATGGTCAGCGTGTCCAGCCACTCGTGAAGTCCGCGGAGGGCCGCTTCCAACTCGTCATCGCTGGGCCCCGTTTCGTCTTGGCGCGCCTGCTCCGCAAGATACGCTTCCGCCTCCGCAAAGGTTTCCATCACCGTGGCTGGGACTTGCTTGTGATAGCCCGGAAACAGCTCATCAATCGGAAGTTCCGGCCGCGCCTGCTTCATGATCGTCTTCACCGGATCGCTCCGGAGCCCGTCGGCAAAAGCAATCGGCATCAACGCGCTCACGCTCAACAGGTCCACAGGGTCGAACGGCCGCGGCTCGATCCCCAATACTGCAAATTCGAACGGCAGCGGGCCGTCCTCCTGAAACTGGTTCACCCCGGCGCAGAACGCGAGCGCCAGTGTCTTGACCTCGGGGAGCGACTCTCCCGCGCGCTCATACGTGCGCTTGGCCAAGGGCTCGAGACGAAAGGCGCGGAGGATTTTGT
>CAZLBS010000293.1:4369-5359 GCA_964557505.1 uncultured Nitrospiraceae bacterium
CACCAGCGGCGGACCCAACAAAGAAGCCAATTCGCCCTGTCCAAGCCGGCGGGTCATCTCCATTTGAAACAGGCGGTCTTGCGCCATGCAGTACCCCAGCGCGAAATACGCATCCGCTTCACTTTCCGCGGTGATGTGCGGCACGCCCCATAGATCGCGGATGACCTGCGCCTTGCCTTCCATCGCATCGCTCACCACCATGCCATTGGGATCCGGCACGCGGCTGTATGCCATCCATGTCACCAAAGCAAGGCCAATGCATGCGGCCAGTGCCGCAAGCACTACCAAGCCTCCCAACAAAACGCCAATTCGCTTCAACATGGATGTACTCCCCAACGTGGATGAACGTGGACAAAAGGCATGACCTGGCACGCCAGTGTGGCGGCGTCATTATATGAAGCCCGTGCCGTCTCAGGCGATTCGCCATCGATTCAGGCGGCATCGAGGCGGCGCGAGGGCATTAGCCTTCCCTGCCGGAAGCCTCTAGCCGCGGCTGGGGCTCGCCTGATTCAAACCGTTCCATCAGACCAGCCAGCGCCCCGCGGTGCGCCATAACGATTAGCCGGTCGCCCTCGGCCACCAGCGCATCCGGAGGCGGATCTTTGATGCATTCGCCATCTCGCTGCCGCACCAGGGCTACGCAAATCAGCGAGGTTTCACCGCGCACTTCGATTTCGCTGATGTTGCGCCCAGCTAAGGGCGACCCCTTCGCAATCGGCAACTCAGCCAACTCAATTCCGATCTTGCTCAGCTCCTCGTGAAGATGCGCCGCCTCGGCGATGTGCTCCAGATAAACCTCAGCCGACGGGCGGTTGATCATATGCGCCATCCGCATGCCGCCGATGGTCGGCGGCAGCACCACGCGGTTCGCACCGGCTTGAAGCAGTTTCGCCTCCGTGGCGGGCACCTCGCCGCGCGCGAGAATTTCCAGCTCCGCATTGCAATTGCGCGCACTCAAGGTGATGAAGACATTGAGCGCGTCCTGGGGCA
>CAZLBS010000294.1:0-1905 GCA_964557505.1 uncultured Nitrospiraceae bacterium
CAGGCGGGCATGCCGCTGGTCGAGGCTATGAACGCGCTCATTGCGCAAACGACCAACCGGCGGCTTCGGCGGGCGCTGTACGAATCGCGCGAGCGCGTGAGCGAAGGGCGCAGCTTGGCCGATGCCCTGGCGCAACATCCACGCATTTTCAACAGCTTGTATACCAACATGGTGGGCGCGGGCGAATCGAGCGGCGCGCTCGAGCAGGTGCTGTTTCGCCTCGCCGACCTCACGGAACGCCAAGCGAAATTGCGTGCGCGCGTCACCTCCGCGCTGCTCTATCCGACCATCATGATGCTGTTCGCCATTGGCATCGTGGTGGTGTTGATGACGCTGGTGGTTCCGCGTGTCACGGCCCTGTTTGAGCAACGCGAAGACATGGTGCTGCCCACCTCGACTCAGGCGCTGATTGCCTTCAGCGATTTTCTGCTCAATTATTGGTATGCGCTTCTCATCGCCTTTGTGATTTTGGTTGTCCTCTGGCGGGCGTGGATTGCCCGTCCTGCGGGGCGGCTTCAATGGGACGCATTCAAGCTCAAGGTGCCGGTGCTTGGCAACTTGTTTACCAAGCTGATTTGCACGCGCTTCGCGCGCACCCTGGGCACGATGCTGCAGAACGGCCTGACGATGATGGCAGCCCTTGATATCGTCAAGACGGTGGTACAGAACCGGGCCGTCGAGGAAACGCTCGATACCATTAAGGCCGAGGTGCGGCGGGGGAAGGATCTCGCCCAGCCCATGCAGGACTGCCGGTTGTTTCCGCCGATGATGATTCAAATGGTGGAACTGGGACAGCGCTCAGGCGAGCTTGAGAGCATGCTCATCAAGGTGGCCGACACGTATGAGGAAGACGTGACGCTGACCGTCGATGCTGCTGTCGGCCTGATTGAGCCCATGATCATTATCTTCATGGGGATCGTCGTGGGTTTCTTGGTGATGGCCATCTTGCTGCCCATCCTGCAAATGACGCAGCAGGGCTTTTGACCCTCACAAACCCGTCGACTGCGAAGCTCTTCCGAAGAAGCATAAAAAAGCGGCGCGTGCGGGGAATCCTGCACGCGCCGCGCTGATTGTTGTCTGATGTACGACGATGCGTATTCCTGGAAGGGTTGCAGAGCGGCGGGCCTAGTAGCGGCCGCGTCCGCCGCCGCCGCCGCCGCCGCGCGGGCCGCGGTCTTCACGGGGGCGTGCTTCATTGACGGTGAGCGTACGGCCGTCCATTTGCGAGCCGCTCAAGGCGTCGATGGCGCTGTTGCCCTCGGAGTTGTTCGGCATTTCAACGAACCCGAAGCCACGCGAGCGGCCCGTTTCACGGTCCATGATGATGCGTGCCGACGAGACTTCGCCGTACTGGGCAAAGAGGTCGTTCAAATCATCGTCGTTGGTGGTGAAGGGAAGGTTGCCTACATAGATGTTCATCGTCTGTCCTTTCGCAAAAGGGATTGGAGAGACGAGCCTTTCGGCTTGCGGCGTGGATCGCCACGGAACATCGGCAGGCAGATACGCATCATCGATTCTATCTACTCGACGGGACCTAGGACGGGACGCTACAAAGACGCTCGTTCTCCGGCACAGTACGGTGCGCACTTCGCACCGGGCGGCATCATAGCCCGCTAGCCCAAGGAATGCAAGAGCAAAATGCGAAAACCGGCACTATCCAGCTTTGCCCAAAGGACCCCAGATGCTGGTGCTGCCTTCGTTGCGCTGGGCGGGTCCGGGCGTCGTGCGGCCGCGGCCGATGATTGTCTGCATCTGGTTGGTCAACCGGTCGACCAGTTCGGGGCGCTCTCCTTGAAGGTTCGTGGTCTCCTTCAAATCAGCGGCGAGGTCGTATAGCTGGACCGCGGGCAACGCGCCTTCTCGTGCTTTGCGCGGATTCGGATCGCTCCATCCGCCCGACCCCGG
>CAZLBS010000294.1:1915-3833 GCA_964557505.1 uncultured Nitrospiraceae bacterium
CGGGCAGAAGCACAGCTTCATGCCGCCCTCCCGAATTGCCAGGGAGCCGTTGGAGGATTGATGCACCAGGTGCGTGCGCTCGTAGCCGCCCTCGCCTTGAAGCTGCGTGGCCATCGAAAAGCTGTCTTCCGCGGCATCATCGGGTAGCTCACAGCCGGCCAGCTCGGCGGCGGTGGCCATGAAGTCGGTCAAACAGATGGGGGTGTCGTTGGTTTGGCCGGCGGGTACGGCGCCGGGATATGCCGCGATAAACGGTACGCGGTGGCCGCCTTCGTAGATGTCGGCCTTGTGACCGCGCAATCCAGGGCAAGGCTCGTGCCCCTTCGCGCGCACCTCGTCCAGCCCCGCGACGGGCGCAAAGCCATTGTCGCTGGTCACGATAACGAGCGTGTTCCCGGCAAATCCCTTTTCGTCCAACGCGCGGACGACTTCTCCGACCGTCCAGTCGACTTCGTTCATGAAATCGCCATAAGGTCCGAGCGCGCTCGTGCCGATGAAGTCTTCGCCCGGGAGCACCGGCGTGTGCGGCGCGGAAAGCGGCATGTAGCAGAAAAAGGGTTTGCGCGCATCCTGCTGGCGTATCCACGCCGTGGCTTCATTCGCCGTGCGGCCGAGCACCTCGTCATGCTTGAAGTTCGGCGCACATGGGCCGGCCCGCAGAAGTTCGTGTCCTTCACGCCGTTCTACATGACCTGTCGCGGGCTCCTCGACGCCATCATCCACAAGGTAGGCATAGGGGTCCATATCGAGGGATGCCGCAATGCCGAAGTACCGGTCGAAGCCGTTATCGATAGGGCCATTGCGAAAGGGCTTGCTCCAGTCGATGTTGGCATGATTCAGCGGGCGGTCGTCGCGGAGCTTGGCGTACTCGATGCCCAAGTGCCACTTGCCGAAGCAGCCTGTGGCATAACCGGCGCTGCGCAGCATATCGGCAACGGTGAGGCGGTTTGGGTCCATGAAGCCGCCATCGTATCCGAAGAGCACGCCGCGCTTGAGTTCGGTGCGCCAGCAATACCGGCCCGTCATGATGGCATAGCGGGTTGGCGTGCAGACCGCGCAGGGGGAGTGGGCGTCGGTGAAGCGCATGCCGCGGTCCGCAAGGGCGTCCATATTGGGCGTCGTGGTCTTCGCATCCGCGTTGTAGCAAGTCACGTCCCCGTATCCCATGTCATCGGCGAGGATGTAGACGATATTGGGGCGGGCGGATGGCTGCCCGGCGGCGAAGGCCGAAGCGCTTAAGCTCAGCGCACACGATGCGGCGGCCCCTCGTAAAAAGTCGCGGCGGTTTATCATGATGCATGCTCCCCTGTTCGTGCGCGGGAGTAAAGCACACCCGGCCGCCTGTAGCCAAGCGCGAATCCCATCAGGCAGAATCCTGGGCAGAACGAAGGAGGTTGCCACGATGTGCACAAAGGCATGGCTGGTTTTGGCGGTTTTGGTGAGTGGCCTGGCGCATGCCGAGCGCCCGCCGGTATTGACCGTGGCCCTATTGCAGATGGCGCCGCGCGGAGACGATGTCGCCTACAACCTCGATAAGGCCGAGCGCTTCTGCCGGGAAGCGGCAAGCAAGGGCGCAGATATCGCGCTCATGCCGGAGATGTGGAGCATTGGGTATACCCGTTTCGATCCGGATGTGCCGGGCGACAAGGAGCGGCTCTTCGCCAAGGCGTTGTCCAAAGACAGCGCATCGATCCAGCGCTTTTCCGCGCTCGCGGACGAACTTGATATGGCAATTGGCGTGACCTATTTGGAGGCCTGGACGCCCGCGCCGCGCAATAGTCTGACGCTCTTCGACCGGCACGGCAATGAACGCTTCACCTATGCCAAAGTGCATACGAGCGACTTCAAATCGCTTGAGCGCAGCATGACGCCTGGGGACGCATTCTATGTGGCGGAACTCGACACTAAGGCTGGCCCC
>CAZLBS010000294.1:3843-5331 GCA_964557505.1 uncultured Nitrospiraceae bacterium
GTTCACGTGGGCGCCATGACATGTTTCGACCGTGAACAACCTGAGAGCGCGCGGCTGCTGATGCTGCAGGGGGCTGAAATCGTGCTTACTCCGAATGCATGCGGGCTGGACGAACTGCGGCTGGATCAGTTTAAAGTGAGGGCTTGGGAAAACGTCTTTGGCGTGGCGATGACGAATTACCCCGCACCCTTCGAGAATGGGCGCAGTTGTGCGTACGACGCGGCAGGCCGGGAGCGCGCCTTGGCCGGTCCGGAAGAAGATATCGTATACGCGCGATTCGATCTGGCCAGCATGCGGGAGCGCCGGGCGTCAAAGATATGGGGCAATGCCTACAGGCGGCCGCACCGGTACGATCTCTTGACGCAGCCGGAAAAGGCGCCGGTATGGAACCGCACAGATGGGCTCGGCGAGCCGTACGATGCCTCGGAAAGATAACGCGAAGCGCCTCTTCGGCAGCCATGGCTCGACGGCAAGGATCAGAAGCCGAGGCGTGAACGGTGATGCTATGCGCCTTAAGGCGTAGGATGTAGCAGGCGCGATTGCGCTTCAAATGCAGGGATATGACGTTACACCGATGAGATATGTTTTGATCGCACTCGTGATGGCGGCGCCGTTTGCTGGGCAGGCGCTCGAGGCAGACAAGGTCTGGGAGCGTACGCTGTTTTTGGATCCGGTTGCCGACGTTGCCTTCGTGCCGGGCGAAGAAGAGTTGGTGGTTGTTGGCGAGCGCATCGAATTCATCGACACGGAAACAGGGATCGGCAGCGGCGGAATCTCGCAGGCGGCGCAACGGGTGGCCATAAGCCCTGCTGGCGGGCGCTTCGTAACAGCAGACCCTGCGCCAGCCGGTCTCGTGCGCACCTTCTCCTTTCCGGCCTTCGATGATCTCGCTGTGTTTGCCGCACCGGGGACTGGCGCGGCCGCCCTCGCCTTTTCGCCCGACGGCGTCTTGCTAGCTGCCGGCAATGCGGCTGGCTTTACCGAGGTGGTCGATCCGGGCAGCGGCAGCAACGCCTTTACGCTGAATGCCGCAAGCCGTGTCCTCACCTATCTGCCTGATGGCAGCGGCATTGCCTTGGCCGAAAATTCCGAAATCACCCGCATCTGGACGCCAGGAACTGGGCAGACGAGGGTGGCCGCTCGATGGCCCATCGCGGCGAGCATTGAAACGAACATTGACGGCGGCCAGTTGATTATTGCCGGCTCGACGGCAGGCGGAATCGATGGCATGCCCGGCGGCGTGGCAAGCGGCGGCAGCGTCAAGCTGGCGAACGCCACGGATGGCAGCGTCCTGCGCATTTGGAATGTGCCGGAGACGCTGGCCACGGGTGCAGTGATCCTGCCCAACACTGGCATCGTTGCGGCCGCGTTTGAAGATGGCCAGCTTCGATACTTCAGCGAACAGCAAGACGAGCCGCTCGTGGTCAGCCCCTTGACAGCCTCGCCAGAACAAATCTCCACGGGCGGCCTGACTCGTTTGGTCTCGTC
>CAZLBS010000295.1:0-5325 GCA_964557505.1 uncultured Nitrospiraceae bacterium
CCTGCGCGTCTGCCAGTTCCGCCACTCGCCCAGCACAACCCTGCACGACCGCAGCGGCGCCCTCCGGCACGGCTTGTTCTCACTTGTCGGACTCGGCAGCATGCCAGATAAATGCCCGGCAGACAAGCTCATAGGCTAGCAGCCAGCGGGCGAAACGGTCAACTTGTCAGCTTACGGTTAGCGCTGCGCGCGGCGTCACTCGGGCGGGGCCAAGACGGAGAAATCCGCGAAGATGACGTAGATGGCGAGCACCGTCAGCGCAAGGGCTGCGCCGGCAAGCTTGGCGTGTTTCCAGGGCGTCATGTCCACCGCGCCAACGTCCTGCTGGACGTACTCCGCCTCCCGCGGGCGGTATTCGCCCATGAGCAACATCAGCACGACGAGATACGCGAAGACGATCCCGACAAACTGAAAGTTGCCCATCATTTCGACGATGAGCGTGAACGGCGGAACGAAGTAGCCGATGGCAATCACCAGACACCCGGAGACCAGGGCAAGCTTCGCGGCAATGGCCGGCACGCGGCGCGTCAGCATCCCCACCAGGACGACGCTGAAAATGGGAATGAAGTACAGGGCGTTCATCGATTGGAGATACGCAAAGATGCTGTCCGTCGCGGCAAGCAAGGGGGCGATGGTCATGGAGGAAATGGCGACGGCGAGTCCAAACCACTTGCCGCTGGCCACCACCTGCTGCTCATTGGCGGCGGGACGAAACACAGGTTTGTATAGGCCCAAGCTGAACAGCGTGCATGAGCTGTTCAGCGCGGAATTGAAGCTCGACAATATGGCCCCGAGCATGGCGGCGCCGAAGAAACCCACCAGGGGCGCAGGCAGGACTTCGTTGACCAAGCGGCCGTACGCGAGGTCGGGCTTCAGCCCATCGGCGCCGAACATGGCAAGCGCAATGATCCCGGGCAGCACGAGGTAGAGCGGGCCGAGCAGCTTCAGCGCGCCCGTCAATAAGACGCCCTTTTGCCCCTCCGCGAGACTGCTTGCACCGAAGGTCCGCTGGATGATCTGCTGATTAGTCGTCCAATAAAACAGGTTAATGATCAAGATGCCGGAGAAGACGGTGTGAAAGGGCACAGAGGTGTCGGGGCCGCCGATGGAGTTGAAGGTGTTCTCGGGGAGAGCCCGTAAACGCTCGATGCCGCCGCTCAGTCCGCCCTCGCCCCCAAGGGCGGCCAGTCCAAAGTAGGTGATCATGAATCCCCCGGCGAGCAGGCCCACGCCATTGAGCGTGTCCGAAACGGCCACCGTCCGCAGCCCGCCAAAGAGCGCGTAAATCGAGCCGATGATGCCGACCACCCAGACGATGAGCCACAGGGCCGCCGTGTGCGATTCAATTCCTAGCAAGCCCTTTACGTCCAGAATGCCAATCATCCCCGTTGCCCCGGTGTAGAGAATGATCGGCAGGAGAATGACCACGTAAGCCACGAGAAAGATCAGGTTGGTAATCAATTGCGTCTGGTGATCGAATCGCTGCTCGAGGTATTCCGGCACGGTCGCCACGCCGCTCTTGAGAAAGCGCGGCAAAAAGAACAGGGCCATCGCGACCAGCGCCAGCACAGCGACGACTTCCCAGACCATGACCGCGAATCCATCAACGAATGCGGCGCCATTCAGGCCGACCATTTGCTCCGTCGACAGATTCGTCAGCAGCAGCGAGCCGGCGATAAGCGGGAACGTCAGCGATCGCCCCGCGAGGAAATACCCGCCTGTGCTCGCGTGGTCATCGCGGCGCGTCAGCCACCACGTGATCGCGCCGACCAGTCCCGTGAAAAATAGAAACGACCCAAGCGTCAGGATGTACATAGCGATGTGCCCCGGATTGCGCGGCCCCCGTGCCCCGTGGCGTTATTATGTAGCATTGCAGGAGAGGGGAGGGCAATACTGGGCTTCCGAAAAGGACACCCGCTATGAAAACGCGAGCGCATTCAGGTCTTGTCGCCGATTTTGAGCAAGCAGATATCCTTCACCGTGCGATTGCGGATGGCCCTGAGGCCCACAGCGTTGAAGTCACGCCACGCGTCACGGCCGAGTGGAATGCATTGAGAAAATGCCCCGGCCTCGAGATTCTAAACGCCGCGCGGTTCGGTTTCTCAAGAACGCCGTAGCCGGCTCGGTGCAGTGCAGGCTGCTGGGTTTAGCAGGAGGGGATTCTTCTAAGAAGTTAAGCCGCCCCGCGCCGCGGTTCTACCACATGCTTCCGCACCTCAATAAAGATGCCGCCATCGGCTGACTGGGATCGCATGTGTTCCGCTCCCCTGCCGTTATCATCTTCCTGACCCGGGCCTGCACAGTAGATGATGAAGCCCTCTGGCGACGTCCGGTACTTCAAGGGGCGGCCCGTGAAGATGCCGGCATCAAGCGGGTGGAAGCCCCAATCCTTTTCCTCAACAACTGGTGCAAGTGCAGGCGGCCATGCGCCGTGTGCAGCTTCGTATTCAAGTACCGCCACGGCAAGGTGCGCCACCTGCATCTGCGCAATCCCGCGCGCCGCGTCCTTGAGCGCTTCCGAATACATGGGAAGGTGAAAAAACGGGTCGCGCCGCGCCTGCTGCGTCAGTTCTTCCAGCGGTTGCAAGCGGGCTTTTGTCAACACAGTCCAAGGCTCACGGATAAAGGCAGGGTTCATGACGGCGCGAATCACATAACCCGCCGCTGCGTGGTTCCATTGCGGCAGGCCTGACAAGCGCCACATGGCCTGCGCTGTCCAAGCACCCGCGTAAATGTTGTCAAGGTCTGAGGCAAGACGCTGCCGCCGCAGCAACGCGGGCTGTGCTGCAGCCTGCAATATAAACGTATGCTCCTGGTAATGGTAGGCATAGCCGCGCAGTTCCTGCCGCGCGTGCAGTTGCATCACAGCGTCGTACGCGAGATCGCGCTGTATTAGTCCCATCGAATAGAGCGAGCCGCGATCCAGCGCCGCGCGAATGCGCGCCAGCTGTTCGGGGGACAAGCTGGTCCGCGCAAGCACTTGACTGACCGCATCGAATGCCTGGTCCTTCATCGCCGCCCGGACCAGGCCGTTCACGTGCGACGAGGGCTCTTCAAAACAACGCACCATGCCGATGCACTGCACCAGGGCATGGGCCGCTGTTTCGGCGTCGCCGGATTCCGCCGCAACCACGGCCTGCAAGTGCAGCAGGCGCGAAAGACTGCGTGTCAGCCCAACATGGTAGAGGCGCTCGTCGCGGCCCAGCACGTGATCGATCGCATACCGGAACACGTCCTTCTCCAAGGCCGCGTCAATCCATGGAAAGGCCGCCTCACAGGCCTCGAGGAATCGCCGCGACGCTTCGAGCATGTCAGCCGGGATGGCTTCGTTTGGCTCCGGCAGATCCGCATCGCCCAGAATGGGTAGCAGATCTTTGTTGACGATCTCCTTGTAGTTGAACGACATGTTTGAGGCCGCTTCGTATAGAAAGGGGGCGCCGTTCGCGCCGGGCGCATCAATCGCGTAGGCCGTCTGCATGGATTCAGGGGTGGCGTGAAGGTGCATATCCGTGAGCTTTGCGTGATGCGCCGGCCGCTGCGTGGCCGCCAGCAGCAGTGCGCCAGTGGCAATAGCCAGAAACAATGCGAGCACATAGGCCCATGGCCGCTGAAGCAGGTATCGCGTCATTTTGGCACTCCCTATTGTTCGAGTCGGCGGCGTTCGGAGGCGATGGCCAGGGCAATGATGGGCAGGACGCACAGCGCCCCGAATGCAGGTGCGGGCAAATAGGCCCACCAGGGCAAGGGCGCCGCCGCGTGAAGCATGTCATTGCCTGCAAATGCGCCCCAAAGCGACGGCACGTTGTAGATGATGCGGATTTCTGATGGGCCAATGACAAGCATGGCCGCGCTGGCAAGGCCCCACAGGCCAAGCGTCCAGAACACGGCAGGCGTGCTCATGGCTTTGCGCACCCAGGCGAACAGGAGCTGTCCCAACACCGCGAGACAACATGCAGCGGCGAGGCAGGCAATTATATGCGGCGCTTCGGATTGGAGCGTGTCTCCATCAAAGGTGCGGGGCAGAAATACAAGAGCGCCAACGAATACCAATCCGCCAACACTGCCGAGCGCCACGGGCAGCGTTCCCGTCATCGCGACCGAGCAAACCCAGGCCACGCCCATCGCAATCAGACATGGGCCGAGAAACACGGCCACAAGTTCCGCCGTGGACAAGTACCCCGCCTGCCAGCCGCCCACCATCATCTCGCGCTCGATGGGCGCCGCCGTGAGCATGAAGCCGCCGATTGAAACCACGGCCGCTGCCATGCCCGTGATGGTCAGCGCCCGGCTCAGTGCGATTAGTTTTGCCTTGGCCATGACGCCCGAGGGGATGGGCCTCGTATCCGCGTAGCGGCTCTTGGGCCAGAGGCACGCCAGGCTGTTCATCATAGAGGCTAGCGGCAGCAAGACGAGCGAACCATACTGCGTAAACATGCTGGCATTGGCGCGGACTCCCTCAAAAGACGCGGCAACAAGCGCCGCCGCCGCGAACATGCCCAGATATAAGAGCAACATGGTGGCGCCCATGCGGCGGGTTTCATACCACGCCTGGGCCGCAAGCGGGGAGGCCGTGTCGGGACGCGAGCGCAGCAGGCTGTCCAGCCAGTCGCGCAACTCGGCGGCGGTAGGCAGACCGCGGCGGATGTCGCGCCGCTCCCATTCAATGGCGGCCAGGCTCGAGGCATAGGCCCCGGCGACGACCACCGCGACGCCCATGGGCGAGGCGATAAGGCGTCCCCAGAGTTCGAGGCTCTCCAGGTAATTCCAGCCAGCCGGGCGGAGCACGAGGGGCACGGCGAGGAGCGAGAGCGGCAGGGCGTAATCGAGACCCGTAAATGCGCCGCGGCACCAAGCCAGCATTTGCGCCAGAGCCAGGGCAACGATCGGCAGCGTCAAGGCAAAAGGCTCGAGCCATACGCCATAGCACAAGCGGTAGCAGATCGCGGCGGCAGCAATGAGCATCGCCATCGCCAGCAGGCGCGCACTGAAGAGCACCGTGACCAGCGTCCGCGTCGACAACGGCAAGCGTGCCAAGCGCCGCTCGAAGGTCGCCGACAAATGTCCCGCCCCGTCTTGACGGAGCGTGAGCATGCCGGCGGCGAGCAGCGTCAGCAGATAATACGCCTCAGCGGAAGTACTGGCACTGTCGCGCCAATGAACGCCGCCGACCGCCGCATGGCCCGCGAACAGCAGCATCAGCCCTCCGGCCAACACCGACAAGCTTAACCCGGTGATGCCCGCGACGCGCCACTCTTCCCATGCCAGCGCCCGCAGCGATGGAGAAAAGGCCTGGCTTGTCCCGCCTCAGTTGGAAATGGAGCTTTC
>CAZLBS010000296.1:0-5300 GCA_964557505.1 uncultured Nitrospiraceae bacterium
GCGTCGATCAGCAAGTTGGGCTGCTCATCGGCACGCTCGAACAGCGCGGCCTTATGGACAACACCATCGTTGTGTTCACCTCGGACCATGGGGACTTCATGGGGCGCCACCGCATGGTGCGCAAGGGCATGTTTCACTACGACAGCCTGCTGCACGTGCCCACGATCTGGTACGCCCCGTCCTTCTTCGAGGGCGGCAGGCGTTTGCGCGCCCAAGGTTCGCATGTCGATCTGTTTCCGACGCTTGCGGAACTCACGGGCGCCCAGACCCCGCGGTACATTTCAGGGCGATCGTACGCGCCCCATTTAACGGGAGAAGCGGCTGATGAAGGCGAGCGTCCCGTATTTGCCTCGGCCACCTATGGCGACCTGCCGGACGGCTACTTCGACAATCCCATCCCGCTGTACGCTCCGAACCGCGAAGATGTGCTGCACAGCATGGTGTTGGACCTGACCGCCCAGGGAACGAACCGGACTGCCATGGTGCGCACGCGCGATTGGAAACTCATCCGCAATGACACCGGCGGACATGAACTGTATGCGCTCCACGGCACGGCCGGCGAACAGGACAATGTCTACGGTTCCCCCGAGGTTCGTTCCGAAGAGCGCTCCCTGATGGAGCAACTGGAGGCATTCTGGCCATGGGTATGACGCGGCGCGGCTTTTTGGCGGGCGCCGGCGCGGCGGCCTGGGCTGCGGGGGCATCCGCCGCGGCATCCGGCAACCGCTCCCGGCCGAACGTGCTGTTCATTTGCGTCGATGATCTACGCCCGCAGCTCGCGTGCTATGGCAAGCCCTTCATGCATACGCCGAACCTCGACCGCTTTGCCGGCGATGCGGCGGTGTTCGACCGGCACTACGTGGCCGTGCCCACCTGCGGCCCTTCGCGCGCCTGTCTGCTCACGGGCCTCCGTCCGCAAAACGACGCATGGCTGAACAACCGCGTCTTCGAGTCCATCCCCCGGTCTGAGTCCTGGGCAGGCCGCTCGATGCCGGGGGCATTCCGCGAAGCCGGATACGCCACGGTGGGCATCGGCAAGATCAGCCACAACCCGGCCAGCCGGCGCTATGCCAAGCCTTCCGGCACGTTCGACTCAGACGGCAACATGATCTACGCCGGGCCCAATGATCACGAGCCGGAATTGGCGCACGCCTGGGACCGTATCGGGACGCCCGTGGGTCAATGGGGGGATCCCTGGTCTGCCTTCTTTGGATACGAAGGCGGAGCAACGCGCCGGTATAAGCCGCCCAAGTCGCCGGCAACGGAGGCCGCCAACGTTGGCGACAGCGGCTACCCGGACGGCCTCATTGCCGAGGAGGCCATCGCCGAATTGCGGCGGTTGAAGGACGAACCGTTCTTCCTCGCCGTCGGCTTCAAAAAACCGCACCTGCCCTTCACCGCGCCGCAGCGCTATTGGGACTTGTATGACCCCGCCGAGCTGCCGCTCGCGCCGCACCCGCAGCCGCCGGAAGGCATCGACCCAAGCCTGAGCCTGCATCCGAATGGCGAACTCACGGGCCGTTACGACGCACTCGCCGATCCCCGCCGTGCCACCGAGGCCGAAGCACGCCATTTGCGCCATGGCTACTTTGCCTGCGTCAGTTACATTGATGCCCAGATCGGCAAGCTGCTCGATAAACTCGATAGGCTCGGGCTCTCGGAAAACACCATCGTTGTGGTGTGGGGCGACCATGGCTGGCACTTGGGCGATCTCTTCGTCTGGGGTAAACACACCGCCTTCGAATGGTCGCTGCGGAGCGCCATGCTCATGCGCGTGCCCGGCGCTGCCGCAAACGGCGCGCACGTGAGCGGCATCGTCGAATCCATCGACCTGTTCCCAACGCTTGCGGACTATTGCGGCGTGTCCGTGCCAAGTAGCGTAGATGGCGTCAGTTTTCGCCCGCTGATGGACAATGCGGACACCCCCGGTAAAGAACATGCCCTGGGCTACTGGCGCCGCCGTGGACACAAGGCGCATACCCTGCGCACCGGGCGCTATCGCTTAACCCGCTGGACCGCGCCCGACGGAAAGGTGGCCCGCCTTGAACTCTATGACCACCAGCACGATCCGCATGAGAGCGTAAACGTCGCACAGGAGCGTAAAGCGCTCGCCGCGGAACTCCTGTCTGCGCTTCCCCCCGCTTGAGTTAGCCCCTGTTCCGCCGCTGCCGCAGGATGACGAACCAAAACGCGGCCGCCGTCAGGAAGGTGCCCGATGCCACCCACAGGCCCGCACGAAAGAGTTGCGATGCGCGCGCTTCATCAAACGGCGGCGGCTCTGAGGGCGGTGGAAAGCTCGGCTCCGTCATGACTGCCGGGGTGGTGGGCTGTACGTCGCCTTCTTGCGCCAACCCCGCTGCAACACAACATCCGGCGCACATGAGCAACGCTCCGGCGGCCCGCATCATCGCGCGCCAGCCCATGCCGCGGCCACGCCCATGCGCTCCAGGCTCGTTTGATACTGCTGGAAATGGACGTATAGCTGCTGCCGGTGGCGCTGTACGATGCTGTCGTTATACCGGGCGCGATCTTGCGGAGGACGGCGGTTCAGGTCATACAAGGCGAAGCGCTCTTCCTCGGGGACGGGCGCGGGCATCCAGACGCTGCGCCATTTCTCCGCCCGCATCGACCACGCCAAGGGATCGCGCTGCATGGCAATCGGTTCGTAAATCCGCGGACCCGCCAGCAAATCCGCGCCATCGAGCCGCTCATCTTGCTGCAAGCCCGCCACGGCCATGAGCGTCGGGGCGACGTCTTCCAAGCCCACGTACTCGTCCACGGATTCGTTGGGGGCCCCCAGAATGTAGGTGAGGATCGGCACGCGCAAACACGGTTCAGTGAGCCCGATGCCCGGCGCGGCCCCATCGCGAAATGTGAGCCCGTGGGTGCCCGCGACAATGACGGCCGTATTAGTGCGAAAGTCGTGTTCGCGGATTTCCTGCACGAACCCGCCGACCTCGGCGTCGATGTATGCCAGGGCCGTATCGTAAATGTCGCGAGGATCGGGCTCGAGCGCATTGGCTTCCATAAATCCGTTCCCATAGCGCGGCCGCGGCCGCAAGTCGTTCAGCTCTCGAATCCGAATGAACATGAAAAAGGCGATGTCCGCATGGGCCTGCATGAATTCGCGGGCCTTGTCGAGCGTCTCTTGCGAGCCCGCCTCCATGTCGTCGAGCTGGGCATCCCGGCGGTAGGAAGGGTCGAACCACGTAAATCCCCGTGCGGCGGGAGAGTCCGGATTCATGACGGCTACCCGGTCGCCTTCGGCCTCGGTGAAGGCCGCCGTGGCATAACCAGCTGCGCGAAAACGCTCGGCCAACGTTGGAATCCCGCTGGGCAACTCGCCTTCATTTGTTCCATAGAAGGCATGACGCTCCGGGCGCAGGCCTGTCAACAGGGTCATGCTTGCAGCATTGGCATCGGGAGCCGGGGTATACGCAGCCGAGTAAGCCAAGCGCTCCCGGGCAAGGCGATCCAGGTTGGGGGTGGTTGCCCGGCGGTACCCAAAGTGACTCATGTGATCCGCGCCAAGACTATCCACCGCAATCAAGACGACATTCGGCGGCGTTTCGTCTTGCCTGGCGCGGTGCGTATACGGCCCGCTGACCAGCAGCGCGCGTTCGGAATCAATGAGCGGGCGAAACGGCATGAAGCGCTGCCAGGGCGGGTCTTCACGGTACGTCCACACCAACTGCACCGACTCGGGATTCGGGGGGAGGTTGTCTGGACTCAGCCGCAATTGTCCCCACTCGTCTGGCTGAAGGCGAAGCCGCATCGAACGTGCATCCGTTTCGGAGCCAAATGCCGACATGTTCACGTGTACCAGCGGGGCATCATCAAAGGCGCCCTCCGGGCGGCCAGGGGGCAGTGCAAATCGAAAGGTGAGCGAATCCATATCCTCAGCCGACACGGGATACTCGACGGTGACCCCCTCGGGCACGACACGCGCCTCGGCGTGGGTATCGCCAATGCGGTAGGCCGCCATGCCCTCCGGGGCCTCCGGCGTGGCCTGGGTGAACGCGGCGAGCCATTCCGTGTACCCCTGCCAGCCGCCATACAGCACCACGGCGGTCAGCGCGGCCCAGCCCAGACTGCCCAGCCGGCCAGCCGGGCGGCCGCTCACGAAGGCAAAATAGGAGACCAGCTTCAGCACGCCATGCGCCCCAGCGAAGGCCGCGAGATAGACCACGGGCGCCACCTGCTCGAGTATGGGGTGCGGCCAGGCTACCCGCCATTCAAGGATGTAGGGCACAAGGAGCAGCACGGTAAAGTGCGAGGCCATGTCAAGGGTGAAAGGCGCCCAATCCCGTGTGGGGTGCAACAGGCGGACGAACGTGATGTAAAGCCCTTGCGACCCCGCGAAGAGGCATCCCCCCGCGGCCGCAATCATCAGGCCGGCGCTTGAGCCCGGGACAAACCCCTGCCGCGACATCACTTCGTACGTAAATACCCCGAAGCCCACAGATGAAAGGCCGAGGGTCATCATATAAAGCGCCGCCATCATGGGGCGTCGTCAGGCTCCTTGATCTGCCGCCGCACCGCCCGTGTTTCTCGTCATCCTGCCTATGGGGCGGGTCCGTTCTTCCCTCGAATCGCGGGCGTTTGCTATGCTTCGCCAGCAAGGGCGCATGCGTGCAGGGCTTGAGGCGAGTGTAACACGAGCGCGGGAATCCCCGCGATGCGCCGGCCTGGCATGCCATCATCCCAACGATCAATTTTGGCGCGCCGGTCTTTTTTCATCCGGCCCGCCGGCATACACATGAGGAATCTCCGCGGTGATTCGCTTCATCGAAAGCATATTCGGGACGAAAAGCGAGCGCGACGTCAAGGCCATGCAGCCTCTGCTTGAGGCCGTGGGCGAGCACGAACGCCGCTGCGTGCGCATGACCAATCAGCAGCTTCGCGCCCAGACGCCAAAGTTCAAGGAGCAGCTCGCCCAAGGGGCTGCGCTGGACGACCTGCTGCCGGAAGCCTTCGCCACTGTGCGCGAAGCCGCAAAGCGCACGATTGGCATGCGGCACTTCGACGTGCAGATTATCGGAGGCGTTGTCCTCCACCGCGGCAACATCGCGGAGATGATCACGGGCGAAGGCAAGACCCTCGTGGCCACGCTGCCCTGCTACCTGAACGGGCTGACCGGCCAGGGCGTGCATGTCGTCACCGTGAATGACTACCTCGCCCGGCGCGACTGCGAGTGGATGCAGCACATCTATGAATTTCTCGGCCTCACGGTCGGGCTCATTCAACACGACATGCACCCATTCGAACGCAAGGCCGCTTACCGCGCCGACATCACATAC
>CAZLBS010000297.1:0-5299 GCA_964557505.1 uncultured Nitrospiraceae bacterium
ACAAGACGCTGCGCGGCCCTCGCGGCGGCATTATCTTGAGCACGAAGGAATTGGGCGAATACATGGACAAGGGCTGCCCGCTTGTAATCGGCGGACCGCTGGGTCATGTGATCGCCGCCAAAGCCGTTGCCTTTACCGAAGCGAATACCCCCGAGTTCGAGGCCTATGCACAACGCATCGTCGACAACGCGCGGGCCTTGGCCGAGGCCTGCATGGCCGAAGGGTTGACGGTCGTCTCAGGCGGCACCGACAACCACCTCTTGCTGATCGATTGCCGGTCGGCCGGGCTCACGGGCAAGCAGGCGGCGCTGGCCCTGCGCGAGTGCCATATCACGCTCAATAAGAACGCCATTCCGTTTGACCCGGAAAGCCCCATGACCACAAGCGGGCTGCGCATCGGCACCCCGGCCATTACCACATTGGGCATGGGCCCTGAGCAAATGACCGAAATCGCGAAAGTCATCAAGCTGGCCTTGACCAACACGGAACCGGCCATCCTGGATTCGGGGGCGAACGCGGGCAAGCCGAGCAAGGCCAAATACATCTTGGCGGATTGGGCACGTGATGAAGCCACCGCCCGCGTGAAGGCGCTGCTCGATGCCTATCCGGTGTATCCTGAGTTGGACCTCGGCCTACTGCAACGCCATTTCGGCTAGCGCGCCGGCTAGGCCTGCTCGACCCTTTTCGCGAGTTCCGGATACAGGTCATGCAGGCACTCGGGGCACAACGAATGCGTGAAGTCGGCTTCCGTATGCTCGCGAATATAGTTCTCGAGCCGGTCCCAACAGCCTTCGTCGTTGCGTATCTTGTGGCACGAGCTGCAGATGGGCAATAAGCCCTGAAGGGTTTTCACTTCTTCAAGCGCCGTTCGCAGCGCTTGGGTGCGCTCTTCGACCCGTGCTTCCAAGAGATGCCGGTGCTCCATGTCGACTTGCCTGATGCGAAGCCAAATGGCCATCAGCACCAGCACCAGCATGACTGGAAATCCCGCTTGAAACATGAACTCCGCGAGAAAGGCTGCCGACAGTCCCGTAGTCATCGAGAGCGTGTAAAACAGGCAAATGCTGAAAAACAGCATCCAGCTTGCCAGAAACAAGCGCGCCTTGCGTTTCTCGCGCACGGTGATCAAGGCCGTTCCGATGAGCGTGCAAGACGTAACGGCGACGGTCATGTTGGCCAAATGGTTCACCCAGACGCCATCAAAGATGCGCGCCAGGGAAATGCCAAGGCCCAATAGCGCCAGCACAATCAGGCAACGGTCCCACAATATGGCCCGCTCCCAAGTGGCCATGTATTGCCTGCCAAAGAGGCAGATGCTGCTGACGGCAATGCCCAAGAAGAAGATGGGCGCACGCTCTGTCCAAGCCGGGGCATTGGGCCAGAGCAGTTGGAATCCCAAGCCGTTTACGGCGACCAGAAACATGAGCACCGCGATCGTGAAAAGCGAAATGTACAGATAGCTCATGGCGCGGGTGGTCACGAGCAGCAAGAGCTGAAAGACGATCATCAGGAGCATCGCGCCGTAGAACATGCCGTCGCGCATCTGAGTCCAGATTTTGTTGTTCGGAAACCGGGCGGCATCCCACACGCTCAGAAAGAACCGCAGCGAACCCCGTTGCTGGATGCGCATGTAAACCGTGCGCTGCTCTCCGGGACTCAGTTCGATGGGGAAGGCCGGCGTAGCATACGGCAGCGGACGCACGCCGAATGCCATGGTCGTCCCCAGTTCATGGTGTATAAGCGCGCCATCCGGCTGCGGGTCGTACCAATCAATCTGCACCAGGCGCGGATTCGAGAGTTCAATGACAAATTCCCGCGCCGTTTCCGCTGTGTTGTGCAACGTGAGGCGAAACCAATAGGCCCCATGAACAATGCCTTCATTGATGAAGGGCGCCCGCACGGGTTCGTACGCCCGTTCCCACTCGGGCGACGCAGCCTCTTCAAACGTGAGCTGGCGGCCGGTCTCCTGAAAAAAGCACAGCGCGGCCCCGCCCGAACAGTGCGTCTTGTCAGGGCTCAACTCGAGCGGGGCGGACGCCATCGCCGCTTGCGCCAGCAGGATGCAGAGCCAGCCTATGACCCCATCTCGTGCTCGCAAGGCCCATCCCTCCTGGCTTGCCCGCCCGCCGCCTGCCCCGCTGAACCGGCATGCTTGCAGCCATTCATGCTATGCAGCAGATACTACCCGCACTATATACCACTTCCGGCAGCGCGGCGGAAGCACCGGAGCCCCCTATTCGCGCGTCCATTCTACGAGTGGCCGATGTCATCTACGATGTCCCCGTACATCAGATGCGCGCATTCGGGGCAGATGCTGTGCGTGAACTCGGCGTCGCTATGCGACTGAATGTAATTTTCCAGCCTGGCCCAGTAGCCCTGGTCATCGCGAATCTTGTGGCATACGCTGCAAATCGGGATGAGCCCGTGAAGGGTGCGGACGTTTTCCAGGGCCTGTTGCAACTCGCTCGTCCGCTCGGCAACACGTTCTTCCAATTGGCTGCGGTGTTCACGCTCCTGCCGGTGCAGCCGGAGCCAAACGGAGACGGACACCAAAACGAGGGAGACGGGGAAGCCTCCCTCGAACAAGTACTCCATCAAGAACGCATAGGTATAGCCGCCGACCACGGCAATGCTATACACGATGGTTGCCGCGAATAGGGCTGTCCAGGCCACGATGAACAAGAGAACATTGCGCTCGTGGCGGGCCGTGACGAAGCCAGCGCCTACCAAGACGGCGGCGCCGATGAGCGTCAGATAGTGGGAGAGGTAGTTGACCCATAAGCTCTCGGTGATGAAGCGCCCCCCGCTGAGGACGATGCCCAGCGCCGCGCAAACAAGCAGCGCCCGGTCCCACCATTTCGCGTGCTGATAGGTGCGCAAGTAGTCGCGGGCGAAGAGCAGGATGCTGGTGATCGCAAGGCCGAGGAAAAACATATACGAGCGTTCAGCCCAATCGGGCTGATGGGGCCACAGGTGTTGAAAGCCGACGCCCCGCGCGGCAACGAAGAAGAAGAACACGCTGCCGGTAAACGCCGCCAAGAGCAGGTAGCCCCGCGCCCGGGCGGCCAGGGCGAGGATCAGCTGCAGAACGAACATGATCATCAACGACCCGTAGAGCGTGCCATCGCGGAGATCTCTCCAGCTCGCTTCAAGGGGATAGTGTTGCTTTTTCCAGATATCCGCATCGAAACGCAGCGAACCGCGGTGATAGATGCGCATGTACAAGATGCGCTCTTCCCCAGGCTCGAGCTGGAAGGAAAATACCGGCCGGGCATACAGCAGCGAGCGCGCTTCGAATGCCATATGCTTGCCCGCCTGCTGGACGGCTGGGTCTGAGCCGGGAGGTCCGTCATAGAACTCAATGGAAACGAGCCGGGGGTTGCTCAATTCGAGCAAGTACTCTTGGCGTTCGCTCCCTGGATTGCGGACAGGCAACTCGAACCAATACCCGCGGCGGACGATGCCCACGTTCAAGTAGTTCCCATGCACAGGGATATAATCGCTGGCGGCGGCTGGGGAGGCCGCGTCTTCCAGCGTCATCGGCTCGCTTGGCTCCCGCATCATGAGGAGATAGGGGGTAGCGCTCCAATGCACGGAAGTGCCGTCCAGGAGCAAAGGTTCGGGCGCCTCGTCAGAACGCGCCTGAGCCTCAAACACCACCCCCAACATGATGGCCGCCAATATGTTGCATACCACCCGCATGGTCTTTTCCACGGGTTGCGATGCGCGCAAGACGATAGCTGGAGGTAACTGGCGTCCATCCCCGAACCGCGCATTCTGATTCTCTATAGTACAACTGTACCGCAAATCCACGAAGTTGGAATCCAGTTAGTATAAAGATTCTGTGAATTGTGTCAAATGCAAAGACGTTGCATAAGCTTAGGGCGAAAGATTGTGCAACACGAGATAAATCAGATTGATGTCCAGCACAAGCTGGATGCCCGCGGCGATGGTGAAACCGAGAATAATGCGCGTGAATAAGCGCTCGCTTACAGCATGCAGCATGCGGTGACCGATCCAGGAGCCGATGGGGACAAGGGGGATCAGCACCACATCAAACAAGAGGATGCCGGCGTCGATCAAACCGACGCCCAGATAGAACGGAAGCTTGGACAGGTTGAGCAGCGCGAAGGTCCACGCTACGGTGCCGACAAATAGATGCCTCGGCAAGCCTTGGGCGTAGACATAGAGGCTTACTATGGGGCCGGCGGCGTGCGCCAGCGTCGAGGTAAATCCAGCGGCAGCGCCAAAGATCCATGCAACACGGGGCCCCGGATGCGCCCGCCGCATCCACGCCAACGCGAATTCTTTGCCGAGAATGTAGAGGGCAAAGGCGATGGCGATGACGCCTACGAAACGCCTCAGAGGCGAGCGCCATGCATCCAGCCCGGATTCGCCTGCGTACCACCAAAACGCGGCTCCGAGCAGAACCCCGGCCAGCGACGGCAGCCAGACGGCCAGGACATGCCGCCACACTACATTGCGCCGGTGATGGTAGACGGCGTTCCAATCGGCCAAGATGAGAATTGGCAAAAGCGACGCCGCTACGATTTCAACGGGCATCACCAACATCATTAGCGGCAGCGAGAGAATGCCGGCTCCTCCGGCAAACCCGGATTTGCTGATGCCTTGGATGATGACGGCAATGGCTACGCAGACCCAGAACACCGGCGATGGAATGCCCGGGAGGATGAAGGACTGCAAGTCAAGCATGCGGCGGCAACGGTGGAGCGTCCAGCCCATGATGGATGCATGGCCGCATGAGCCGGCGCGGGCTCATCTCGTTGCAGCCGCATGCGATGGCTGCTCGTCGACCGCCAGCGAAGGATTTCCGATCGCCTCGAACTGCTTGGTTGCGACGTATAGGCCAACACCAAATCACTGAGCAAACCCGAAGGTCTTCATTACTTCCGCCACATGCGGATTGCGGCAGTCCGTAATGCGCAGATGCCCAAGGTTCTCAACCGTCATGTGTACGTACGGTCCGCCGGAACTTGTTGCTTTGATTCGGCCGTCAAACGAATGCGCCCGCGCCGGTGCATTCATATTTTCGTATGTTCGATGCATGACGGCGATTCGCATCCCTTGCTGCAGGATTGCAATCGGCTTGCGCTCGCGACGAGCCGCCTTCGGCCGGGCGCAGAGCGCCTGCAATCGCTGTTTGGTGGCCGCCATTCGCAATTCCACCAATGCCCGCTTGCGCATGCTGGCATCATATCGAAAGCGGGGATGCTTCCGCAGGGGCCCACATTCAAACTCCAAGTGCGCGGTAGTGGTTTTGGCGCTGTAGCTGGAAGAC
>CAZLBS010000298.1:0-5297 GCA_964557505.1 uncultured Nitrospiraceae bacterium
CCATCACCAAACAATACGCTGGACTACTCGCCGACCAACTGCTGGCAATGGGCTTCAACATGAATGTTGGACCGCCGCTCGACCTGGCCCCGGCCATGGAGGGCGCCGTCGCGCACGTGCAACTCCTTGGAAGCAATCCACAGTTTGCCGCGCAAGCCGGCAGCACGATCATTCAGGAACTCATCGACAAGAACGTGGCGCCGCTTGCCATCGGCTTTCCAGGGGGGCGCTTCAACCGCTTGGAGGGCGAGCCGTCCGTCTTGCTCACGCCTCGCGATGAACTGCTCGCGGAGACGCTCGAGCCCTATCGCGCGGCCATCGCGTTGGATGTCCCCATGATTCACGTCAACACGGCAATGGCCCCTACGCTCGACCGGCCGGACTTGCCTGCCTGTTTGTCCCGCGTCGTCATCACCGAGTTGTTGCGGGGCGAACTGGGATTTGAAGGCGTCGTCGTAGCCGGCCCTATCGACCACCCCGACATTTCGACGCGCATGGATGAAGACCTCGCCGCACGCATGGCGCTGGAAGCGGGGGCCGACATGCTCGTGTGGGGCGGCTATGGCAATACCGGCGCGGCCGCCCACTATGCCTCGACAAGCCATAGCGCCGTGACGAGCGCCATAGATGCCATCAGCCGGGCGGTCGATGAAGGCGTCATCAGCCAGGATCGCCTCGAGGCTTCCTTGGAGCGCATTGGAGCTATGAAAGAGCGGTTTGAGTTGCTGACTCGAGAGCCGCCGAAACGCAAGGATGCGCGCAAAATCGAATCACGGAAGCGCTATCCTGAAGCGGCCTACGCCGTCGAGCACAGAAGCATCACCCTCGTAAGCCACCGCGGCAATGTGCTGCCATTGAGTGAAGAGGCAAGCCAGCCGATCCTGGTAGTCGGCGAGTTTGGAACGGCGGACATGGACACCGCCCTCGAAGAGCACATCAAGCCAGTGCTCATGCAGCCCATTGTCGCGTCCCGCCATCTTGGCCGAATCGATGACTTCGAGCTTGCCCGCGTCGAAAAAGCCCTTTCCGGCGTGCGCACGGTGGTGCTGCTGCTGCAGTCGGGTCATGGGAAAGATCATCCCGATCGCGTCTGGCGCGGCCAGTGGCAGCTTATCCGCACGATTAAGGAACGCAACATCAACGTCGTGGCCATCATGATGGGCTATCCGATTACGATTGCGCAGTTGGCCGAGGCCGATGCCGTCCTCCTCGCTTATCCCAATACCACGGGCGAAGAGAATTTCCCTGTCTACAATCAGAGCCTGAAAGCCTTGGCCGAGGTCTTGACCGGCAAAGCCCCCGCGCGCATTCTGCCGCCGCAGCGCGACATTACATTGGCCACAGGCGAGCCGGTCATGCTCAACGCGCTCGATGTCGTCATGACGCCCGCCGGCCGCCTTCCCGTGCGCGTGCGCCGCACCCCGGTCAACCCTGAGCGGCCGCAATTGACCCAATATCTCGAGCCGGGCTACAGCGTCGCCTACCGCTCCGTCGAGGCGATCCGCGATGCCGAGTGGGATTTCGGCAACGGGCGCGACGCGAAGGGTCTCCAGGTTACGACGCAGTATGAGCAGCCCGGGCGGTATCCCATCACCTTGCGTGTCCGTGGCGTTGACAAAGAAGAGGTGACCGGCGAGTTCTTTGTGGTGGCGCAGCCAGCCGCCCGCAAGTAGCAGGATGTCTTCGGCGTAATGCAGCCTGCGCACCATCCCCCCGATTTCGAAAGCGTGCTTCGCACGGCGCAGCCTGAGCAAGCGGCACGCGCCGCCCGAAAACATTTCGAAGCCGTCCACGGCATGAGCGTCACAGGGATTGCCGGCGGCGAAAGCTTCCATGCCGCTCGAGACGGCTTGCCCATCAAACGCGGCCATGCCCTGCAACTGGTAAGCGAAGCGGCCATAAGCGTTCGTGAAGGCGAAGTGCACGTCAAGGCTGCCTTCGGAAACGTGCGGCGCCTGCGCAATTTCCTGATTATCTTCCTGTTCTTCCTGGCCGTGATACTCGCTTGCACGGGGCTGCTCGTCCACTCCCTGGCAATGGCCGGCTGGATGCTGGCGCCCCTCTTGCCTTGGGTCGTGCTCATCCCGCTTCTGACGGCGGTATACCGGATGCGGGCGCAGCGTGCCGCGGAAACGTTGGTGACTGAAATGGCCAAAGCGTCGGATGCTTCCCCGCCGATGTGGCCAGATGCGCCCATTTCCTGGCTCGCGCCCGGCCCTTACTATGCGATCTGCGTCCTGCTTATCGTGGCCGCGGGCGTGCTCCTTGCGGGCTCGCTGGTCTATTCGACAGGCAGCGTGAGCCGGGGCGGAATGGCGGCTCCGGTCCCCGGTGAAACCACGCTCTTGTTTCCCGAGAAAGGCCGCTACACCGTCTTTCACGAATGGAGAGGCGAAGCCGGCGGCGCCACTTATGAAAGCGAGCGGGATTTACGTGGCTTTGATTTTCGCCTTTGGCGCGAAACAACGGCACAGCCCGTTCCGTTTGACTGGCAGGCAGGCCAGGGATCGCGCTATCGCTTTCCTTCCAGGGCCGGCTACTCGATCGGGCGCGTGACCATACCGGAACCCGGCCCCTACGTCCTCAACGTTGCCCATAGCGAGGGCGCCTTAGCGCCTCATTCCCAACTTCGCTTTCTCCCTGCGCTCAACCGCTGGCTGGTGCTCGGCATCCTGCCTGCAGCGGGAGTCGTTGCCCTCGTCTCCGGCATCGCCCTTATCGCCTTTCGTGCGGAAACCGAACGTCAACAACTGCCGGGCAGCGATTCATGATGTTGTCGATGCCCCAAGGCCGTCCCTTTCGCATCCTGCAAATTACCGACTTCCACAATGATCGCGGCGAGGAACTCGCCAGGCGCACCTGGCAGGACATCGAGGCCATGGCAGCGCGCTGGCAGCCGGATTTCCTCGCCGTCACCGGCGACATCTGGTGCGGCGATGATCAGCCGGAGAATGCGGCCTATCTCATGGAACGCGACCTTGCCCGGCTTGCCGCCTTGAACATTCCCTGGGCCTTTACCTGGGGCAATCACGATCACGTAGAAAGCTATGCCGCATCACACGCGGACTTATTGCAGCGCCCCAATTGTGCGATGACTACGGGCAGCCAACTGGGCAGCTACCGTGTCCGCATCGCCGCCGCTCGCCATGAACCGTGGGATCTTTTCTTCATCAATACACGCGGACTATGGCATCCAGAAGAAGACTGGCAATGGTTCGAAGAGGAAACGAACCGCTTGCGCGATGCGGATGCCCTAGCCCCCGCCCTCGCCTTTTACCACATACCGCTGTGGGACTATGAGGACGCACGCCAAAAAGGCGAATATGTCGGCGTCGCGCATGAAGAGGTGCTCTGCTGGGGCGACGACGGCACGGGCCTGAAGCGCCTCGCCGAACACGGGCGCATAAGAGCGGGCTTTTGCGGCCATAGTCACAAGTGCGATTTTTACTTCGAACGAGCGGGCATTACGTTGGCGTATGGCCGCGTGACGGGTCATGGCGGCTACGGCGGTGAAACGCTGGCCAAGGGCGCCAAAATCATCGACCTCGACGAAGACGGCACGCTCGATTTCTTCACCATTTTTGCCGATGGCGCAACCTGGCGTCCCGAGGAACCTGGAGCATAAGCTACGGCTGGCGCCCAAAATCATGTCTCTCTTGCTGGAGAGGGGATCAATGCCTGAAGAAGCGCCCTCATGGGTCCCTTCGTTTTTGACGGTCACGTTTATTGGGACGTTTGTTTTTCTGTGGGTTCTCGGAGTCGCGTATGCGGGCGTGCACCGCGTGCTCGAAAGGCGGCAAGTCAAGCGTTGGCGTCAAGCAAGGCGGGATGGTTTTCCAGATGCCGTATACCAGCATGCGGTCCCCGATGAGATTAATTGGGAAATGAAGATAGTCTGCTGCATGAATAAGCAGACAGACGACTACCTATTTGAAAGCATGCCCTTCCATGTGACCGGCTCGCTTAGCTAGCCCGGGGCCTTACCTACTCGCCGTCTGCCTTTTTCGCAGCCTCTTCCAGGCTATCGCCAAATGCCGCATGGCCTTTTGAATAGTCGCGCAGCCAGCTCTTCCCGATGCTGAACTCCAAGCCGGCGTTGGCCACGGCGAAATCGCGAAGCGCCTGCACGAGTTCGGACTCGGCATTGGTGAGCGCAAGCTCGGCATCGAGAATTTCCGATTGCGTGCCCACGCCTTCCTGGAAGCGCAACTCCGCCAGCCGCAGGCCTTCTCGCGCCAACACCACGTTTTGCCGCCGCGCGGCCGTCTGCGCGATCGCGTTCTCCAGCTGAATTCTTGATTGCGTGACATTTTCTTCGACGATGGTGCGCAGTTCTTCCAGTTGATGCTTCAGGCGGCGCACTTCCGCTTTACGCTCTTTGCGCTCGCCCCCGCGCCGTCCGCCGGTAATGAGTTGCCACTCGGCCCCTAGCGTCACAATCCACCCATTGTCGACGAGCCCCTTAAAGCCTGACGTCGACAGGTATTCCGCATTGACGCCCACGTCGGGATAGTAGGCGCTCGTCACCCGGGCGACATCTTCCTGTGCCGCCAGAATGCCCATTTCGAGCGCGGCAATATCGGGACGCCGCTCGTTGGCGAGTTCTAGCAATTCGTCCGCGGGCGCTAAGAGCGGCACCCAATCCATGCGGGCATCTACATCGATGGGCGTATCCTGCGGCAGCTTGAGCAGGCGCCTCAGCGAGGTTGCCGCGACCCGGCGGGCATTGCGTGCTTGCACGAGGTCGGCCTCGCGCGTGCCCAGTTCAGTCTTGGAGCGCAGCACTTCGAAGTTGCTGATCATCCCAACTTCGAACATGTCCTCTGCATCGGCCAGGTTCCGCTCGAAGGTGCGGACGCTTTCCTCTGCCACGCGCACGAGGGCCTTCGCCAGCAAGAGGTCGTAATAGGCCTGCTTCACATTGAATTCGAGTTGGTCCAGCGTGGCCTCGCGCTGGTAAATCTGCGAAGTCGCGAGGTATTCCGCCGCATTGACAGACGCCCGAATCTCTCCGCCAGCAAACAGCACCTGGTCTACCGTGATGATGGCTGAAAAGGTATTGCGATCGGGGATGAATTCATCGGCCAGACTGTTGGTAATGATCTGCGAAGCCACGCGGGAAATGCCGCTCAAGGCCAGGTTCTGGACAATGCCCGCATTGCCCAAGCCGCCCCCGCCCAACTGCTTGAATCCGCCTAAACCACCTGCCCCGCCGAGGCCGCCGCCCAAGCCGCCGCCAATCCCCCCTACTCCGCCGCCGCCAAGGCCGCCGCCGCCCAAGCCGCCGCCGCCAAAGC
>CAZLBS010000299.1:0-3107 GCA_964557505.1 uncultured Nitrospiraceae bacterium
CGCCGCTCCTCATCGTGGCGCTGCCCGCGGCATGCATGGCAGGGGCCGCGCTCCTCGTCAACTCGATGGCTGCCCTGTGTCTCATCGCCGCGGCGATCATGCCCCTCGGCATCATTCAACGGGAAGTGGCTGGCGTCACCCTGAATCTGCCTGAAGTGCTGATTCTGACGCTCGCGGGCAAGGAACTGACGTTGGCGATCCTGCGTTGGGAAGGGATTCCAAAGCCTTTCCCCGTGCTTCCCGTGGCCGCATTCGCCCTTGCCGCCGTCGTGGCCATGGCCACCGGGCTTTGGCGCGGCACCGAGCCCCGGCACGTCTTGCAAGATGCCCGTCAGTTTCTGGAGTTCATTGTGTTGGCGTGGCTTACCCTCGTGATTGTAAAGACGCCCCGGCAAGCCCTGTATGTGTTGGCGGCCTTGGTGACGGGGGCCTGCGTGATTGCCATGCACGGCATCGCGCAGCGGCTCACCGCCTGGGGCGTGCCCGGGACGCAGCTGGCATACGAACTGATCACCTACGGGGCCATTCGCTCGGGTTCGTTCTACGGAGCAACCGCGTTGGGCGGACTCATGGTGATGGCCCTGGGCAGCGCCATTACCTTGTGGCTCGCGGTTCCACGCGTCAGCGCGAGGCTATTCTCTGGAGCCGCAATCGCGTTGTGCACGATCGCCATGGTATTCACCTACACGCGCGCTTCGTGGCTTGCAGCGGCGGGCATGCTGTTTATCATCGCCGTATCCGTGCGGTGGACGGCAAGGGGGGTGCTGGCCGCGGCCCTGGCGGGTGCGCTGTTCGCGCTTGTATTTGGACCCGCTGTCGCCGGGCGCCTCGCCACCATCAATCTGGCCGCCCTGGACATCAGCTTATCGCAGCGCGTGATGTGGTATACGGCGGCATGGCACATTGCCCGCGAGGCGCCATTGCTCGGACTCGGCTGGGGCGCCTGGTATGACGTCGCGGAGATCGTCCGCAACGGCCGGTATGTCGAGACCATGCGGCCTGCCCCTTCCGAAACCGCGACCGTGCACAGCGCCTACCTGCAGATTCTCGTCAAGACGGGGCTCGCAGGCCTTGCGGCCTTTTTGTCCATCTTGGCTCACGGCGCAGGCTATTGGTGGGCCGCATGGCGGGGTCGCGCCCCCGAGGCATCCCGCGCGCGGCGCACTTATCTCGTGTTTGCCGGAACCGCCGCCGCCGCCGCGGGCTATCTGGTCCACAGTGCCGCCGAGAATTTCTTCCAGTGGCCGGTCATGGCGCAAAGCTTTTGGTTGCTGTACGGCGTGGCGCTGGCGATGGCCGCGCAAACCTTGCACGAGCGCCGGGCGGCACAATCGGGAGGGCAGGCAGAATGCGCGTCCTCGTAACGGGAGCAGCCGGTTTCATCGGGTCGCATTTGACGGAGGCGCTGCTCGCCCGCGGCGACGATGTCTACGGCTTCGATAACTTCAACGACTACTACGACCCAGTGGTGAAGCGGCGGAACCTCGCCAAGGCGATGACCAACGACCGCTTCCGGCTCGCTGAAGCGGACCTGTTGGACGAAGGGGCCGTGCGCTTCGCTTTTGAAGAATGCGATCCCGATGTCGTGGTGCATCTCGCCGCCCGGGCCGGGGTCCGCCCTTCCCTGCAAGACCCGAACCTGTATCACCGCGTCAACGTCATCGGCTCGCAGCACATCCTCGATGCCTGCCGTGAACATGAGCCCTCGCACCTCGTCTTCGCCTCGAGTTCATCGGTGTACGGCGGAATCACCGATGTGCCGTTCCGCGAAGACATGGACATCGCCCGGACCGTCAGCCCCTATGCGGCGACCAAGCGCATGAACGAACTGATGGCCCACGTCTATCACCACATCTACGGCGTCAATGTGACCATGCTGCGGTTCTTCACGGTATTCGGCCCCAGGCAGCGCCCCGACATGGCCATTCACAAATTCGTGGCGCGCGTCGAGCGCGGCGAGCCCATTCCCTTCTTCGGCGATGGCGCCACCGCACGCGACTACACCTACATCGACGACATCATTCAAGGCGTGGTCGCCTGCGTGGATAGGCCTTTCCCGTTTGAAATCTTCAACTTGGGCGAGAGCCGCACGACGACTCTTGCCGAGATGGTGCAACTGGTGGAAACGCACACGGGCAAGCAGGCGCACATCGATCATCAACCCCTGCAGCCGGGCGACGTGACCATCACGTATGCCGACATCAGCAAGGCGAAAGAACTGCTCGGCTACGCCCCCACCTGGACCGTCAGCGACGGCATCGCGTCGTTCGTGCGCTGGTACCGGGAAGGGGACGGATAGATGCGCACCTCCCGCTGCTGCATCCAGCGTGAGCCCGTGCTCGCAAAATCCTGCTCACGCCAGACCCGCGCGCCTGCACATCACGTTATCGCACACACAAGCAAAACATGGTATACTCCGCTCGGGGAACTGTAGTTACCTGGGCTGAAACCGCGGGGGACAGGGCGGTTTCTTGGCGATGCAAGGAGACGCATCATGAGATGGGGCAAGCGTTTGCGGGGCCTCGGCTTCGCGGCGGCGGCGGTGTGTGTGTGCGGCATGATTGGTGCGCATGCGCAAGTCGCGGTCGTGAACTCGTTTAGTGTCGAAGACAACGACGGCAACAATGAAACCACCCTGCCGGCGGTAGACAGCAGCGGCGCCTCGTTGCTCGTCGTGTGGGTAGGCGCGACGAATAGGGCCCCAAGCACGGCGGACGACCTGCAAGCAACGGTGACCTTTAATGGAACGCCGATGATTGCGGCAGCCGGTTCGCGCATTACCAATGCTTGGAATTCCGACCAGCAGTTTTTGTCCTCCGAGTTCTTCTTTTTGGGCAACCCCACGGGCGCAGGGCCTGTGGTCGTGAGCTTTGCCGGAGGCGCGCGGGACGCATTCGTCAGCGCCGTTACCTTTTCGGGCGCGGCCTTGCCATTCGGGAGCCTTGGCGTAGACGTGGGGCAAGCGGCCCTCAGCACGATACCCTTGACGGGAACACGCGCGGGCAGCTACATCCTGAGCGCCATCACCATTGGCGACGACCAGATCACCAGTGCCGGTGCGCAGGCGGGCGCCACGCTCTTCTTCAAGCAGGAGCAGGCGCGTTTGT
>CAZLBS010000299.1:3117-5266 GCA_964557505.1 uncultured Nitrospiraceae bacterium
ACACGACGTGGGCGGGCCAGGGCATTGCCGTGCCGACACCCGGCAATCCCGGCAGCATTACGTGGAACCCTTCGGCGACGGAAAACTTCGGGCATTCGGCCTTGCTCATTCAGCCGCCTAACAATCCACCGTCCGATATTGAGATTCAGAACATCGATTTGCGGACCTCGCAGACCGCGGGGACGGTGATCGCGAACATCTCCTGGACCGATGCCGAAGGCGGACCGTACGCCGTGACGGAAAATACGGCCGAATTCGAGATCGCCAACATCAACAACACAGCGCGTACGGCGGACCTGGTCTTGTCGGCCAGCGCGGAGTCCATCTGCTCGCCAGTCACCAACGTGACAGTGACGGTCGAAGACAGTGAATTGCAGGCGGGCAGCAGCAATCCTACGACCATCACCCCGGTCGATGATGTCGACCCCATGATCACATGCCCCGGAGACCAGACGGCCTCGGGCGCTCCAAACGCATGCACCGTAAGTTTGCCGGACTACCGCTCGCTGGTCTCCAGCTCAGATAACTGCGGCAGCGTCACAGTGACCCAGTCGCCCGCTCCGGGCTCCAATGTGCCCGAAGGCGACACCCAAGTGACGTTTACCGCCACGGATGTTGCGGGCAATACGGCAGATTGCAGCATTACGTTTACCGCGGTCATCAATGACACGGAAGCACCGGTATTGATTTGCCCGCCGAATCCCTTCGTGAACAATGTGCCAGGGACCTGCGAGGGCATCGTGCCCAACCTGACCGTGCTCGCGTCGGTCAACGACAACTGCGACTCGAGCCCTTCGGTGGTTCAAACCCCGCTGGCAGGTACGCAGGCGCCGGGCGGGACTCAAATCACGATCATCGCGACGGATGCCGCGGGCAACTCCCAGACCTGCACAGTGACGCTGGCCATTGTGGATACGGAAGTGCCTGCGATTTCGTGCCCCGGCGATCAAACGCTGGACACCAGCCCGGGCGTATGCAACCGGGCGCTGCCCGATTACCGCGGCGCCGTAACGGTTTCGGATAACTGCCCGGCCAGCCTGGCCGTTGTGCAAAATCCCCCCGTCGGGACGATGATTCCCGCTGGCAGCACGCAAATGGTCACCATGTCGGCAGAAGACGAAAGCGGGAACGTCGGCACGTGCACGTTCATGGTAACGGTCGAAGACAATGAGGCGCCGGTCGTGACGCCGAGTGCAGGGGCGACGGAAGCGATTGCCCTTGGCAGCGGACCCTTCAGCATTCCGCCGGCGGACGCCACCGACAATTGCGACGGCGTGCTAGTACCTGCTGCCAATTGCATCGCAGGCGACTGCACGTTCGATACCAATCTCGAAGGCAACACCTGGACCATCGAATACTCGGCGACCGATACGGCGGGCAACCCTGGCTCTGCAACGACGGTATTCACCGTGTCGAACGACACGACGCCCCCGGTCATCAGCGGGCCGGCAGGGACCATCATCATCGACTGCGGCGATACCCTGTCGCCAGCCGATGCCCTCGCCGGCTACAGCGTCACGGACGACACGGATTCGAGCCCATCGTTAACGGTGAATCTCTCGGGCCTTGGCTCGCCCCGCCCGCCGGGAACGTACACCATCCGCTACGAGGCTTCCGATGCAAGCGGCAACGAAGCATCGCAGACGCGAACGGTGGCGGTTACGAACAACTGTCCGTTAACAGCAACGATTCTCAGCCCGGATGAGATCGACGCTGAAGAAGAGACGACGGTCATGCTGTCGGTTGATGTGACCGGCGCAGTGGGAACGCCAAGCATCGAGTGGGTGTTTGACGGTCCCTCCGGTCCGCCTCAGGTCGTGGCCACGGGACCGTCGTTTACGTTCACCGCGCGCGTCTCGCGTATTGGCGAATACTTCGCGCGCGTCACGGACGACCTCACGACCGTCGAGTCGAACACGGTGTTCGTGACGCTGGAAGGCTTTGGCGTGCCCCTCGCTGGCATGGCGGGCCTGCTCGCCACGGGAGCCGTGGTCGCGGGCCTTGCCCTGCGGAGGCTCCGCCGAAAGAGCTAGCGCTTACCCGGCCATCGCAATCGCTACACATGCCATGGGCAGATGCTTAACCTGCCCATGGCATTTTTCGTTACGGCCGGACGCCCCCTGAGAAGGCAGCGCAAGTTTCCTCGAGG
>CAZLBS010000300.1:0-5260 GCA_964557505.1 uncultured Nitrospiraceae bacterium
AGTTCGCAAAGCCGTACCCGCGCGTAATACCGGTTCAGCGCTTGCGAACGGGCTTGCTGCATCTTGATGTCATGTCCGCTCGGCGCATGGCGCAATTGCACGCACGTCGAGGTGCGGTTCACATGCTGCCCGCCGGCGCCCCCCGAGCGTATAAAGCGCTCTTCCAGATCGCCCTCTTCAATCCCAAGCGCCGCCATCCGCTCGCGCAGGGCATTGGCCTTCTTAGGCGTCACGCCGAAGTCCATCAGGCACGTCCCGTTTTCGTCTGCAGCGTCCGGCATATCGAGGCACATGCCGCTGCGCGCATTGCATCGTGCGCCCGCCGCTGCTACCGTCAAGCAACCGTATCCTGCGGAGACCATGCGCATGTCCGACGATACCGATGGCCGCCCCATGCCGCTGGCCTGGAATTTCTGTCCCATTACAGGCGACAAGCTCGAACTAGCCAACGACGGCCAGAGCATGCGGCCCTACTCCCCGCGCGCCCGGCGATTCTACTACACGAATCCCGTCCCCGCTGCTTGCTGCTACCTGGCCCGCGGCGATGAACTCCTCTTCGTGCAGCGCGCCATCGAGCCGCGCAAGGGGTTCTGGACGGTCCCCGGCGGATTCATCGAGCCGGGGGAGACGCCCGAAGAGGCCGCCCTGCGCGAGCTGCACGAGGAGACCGGCATCACCGGCTACGACCCCGTCCTCCTCGGCGTGCGCGGCAAGCCCCACCGCGATGCCGGCGGCGTCATCGTCATCGGCTATACCGTCGCCAAGTGGGAGGGCACGCCCGCCGCCGCCACCGATGCCATGGACGCCCAGTTCTTCCCCCACCACAACCGCCCGCCCCTCGCCTTCGACGCCCACCAGGAACTCCTCGACCTCTACGATGCCAAAACGCTCAAAACAGGATAGGGGCACTAGAGCTTATCCAAAAACTATGATGGGGCGTCGTCTAGCCTGCGCTTCATCCCTACCCGCACCGCTTCTCGACTCGCCTGGTTCGTGAATGCAGCGCCGGTCCGCCAAGCCCATGCAGGGCTTCCTGCACTTCGGATGCACCCTAATGCTTCTCGAGGAGTCTTGGGATAGGCGCTTGTGAAAATTGGCGGCTGTTCCTCACTCGACTTCGGGTTTGAAGACGGTGACGGGCATGCCCTTGAAGGCTTCGACGATACGCTCGTACATGGCGTCGTCTTCGTAAGTGCCGACGATGGCGCCGCCGCTGCCGCTGAATTTGGCGCTGGCCCCGGCCTTCCGGGCGCGCATCACCATGTCGGCGTTGGCCGCGTCGAGCTTGGCGATGGATTGGCGGCGGTCGAAGTTCGCATCGAGTATTGGGCCGATTTCGTGGCCCTTTCCAGCGGCGAGCAGGTCGCGCACCTGTTGGGCGTAGTCCGCGAAATCACGCATAGCCGACACGACATCCTCGTCGCCCCGCTGCCAGCGGCCCTTGATGTCGTTGTGGAAGACCTCGCTGCCTTCGCCCATGTCCGTGCGGAAGGCCATATAGATGTTGGGCAGGAGCGACGGATCGATGGGCTCATACCGCCCGTGGCCGTGCTGTTCCATGTACGCCTTGTCGAAGTCCATGAACACGCAGCCCTCGTAGGCCTGAATGACCCGGTCTTGCAGGCCGGCGCCGATGCCGAGTTCTTCGTTCTCGACGCTCAGCACCACCGTCGGGAAGACTGGCAGCGGGATGCTTACCTCGTAGAATTCGCACAGGCACCGAAGGGTCGCTGTCACCAGCGCGCTTGACCCGGCCATGCCCACCCGCCGGGGAATGATCGAGCGGTAGCGGATCGAAAAATTCTCATCGGGCAGCGCAATGTCGTGATCATGACAGTACTCGGCAAACTTCCGGATGGTCGCCTTCATCAGCCGGATGCCGCCGTAATAGCCATTGGCCTTCACGTCATCCACCAAGTCGCGGATGCTGAAGTACTTCGAGCGGTCTTGGATGCTGGTTACGATCTCGAGCTCGGGACTCTCATACAAGCTCACCTTGGCGCTGAAGTTGCGGACGATGATGCTAATCGTCTTCCCGTAGTATCCGTCCGATGGATTGCCCACCAATCCCGCCCGGGCATAGGCGCGCGCTTCTACTGCCATTGGCTTTTCCCAGCATTTTCCACAAGATATCCCCGCTCCCGATCGCGCAAGCCTAGCACCTTGCTGAAGCGCCAGACAACTCGCCTTGTATGCATAGCCCCGTGGAATTGCGCATGGTATCGCCCGGCTGCGCCATACTGGCTCGGAACGTGTCTCAGGTATAAGTGGTTCATTGACGTGTAGTTAGCGTGGTCTTGCGAGTCCCCGGCCTTGCTGCAGATAGGCTGGCGAGTCAGTTGAACCTCGGGAATAAACTTGGTAAACTACAGCATGGGGAAAGGGTGCGGCACGTGCCTGGCGCGGAGATGGCGCGTCGTGTCCGGCAAGGTTTTTCCACGGCGAACAACCCCGGCACGCCCTTCCCGGTGGCGCATGACATTGCAATCGGCGGGCAGCGAATAGAGACTAGGGCAGCCCATTGCCGGTACACATCTCTGCCATTCATGCTGGAGGCCCCCATGGCCAAAACTGTCGAAACAAGCACCGATCGTTCCCCAGAGTTCGAGCAGCTCGTGCTCGATCATATGGACATGATGTATGCCGTGGCCTTGCGCTTGACGCACAATGCCGCGGAAGCGCAAGACCTGACGCAGAATACCGTCGTGAAGGCGCTCCGCTTCCACGAAAAATTCGAAAAAGGCACCTATATCAAGGCATGGCTCCTTACCATCTTGCGCAATACCTTTATTAATGAATACCGCCGTAAAGTGCGCCGCCCGGCCATGGTCGAGTTATCGGGCACAGAACCCGCGGCGGACAAGAGCCCAGACCCTGAAGTCATCTACTCCCCCAAAGAGAACTCCTCCGATGAGCTGATGGAGCTCCTGGATGATCAAGTCAAGGATGCCATCCAGAATTTGCCCGAGGATTTCCGTTCGGCCGTCATCATGGCCGACCTTGAAGACATGTCCTACAAGGAAATTGCGGAGCGTATGGGCTGCCCGCTGGGCACCGTGATGTCGCGCCTATACCGTGGACGTAAGTTATTGCGCGAAAGCTTGAGCGATTACGCGCTCGAGCGGCGCATCGTCGACGAAGAGGCGCTCGCACGCAAAGAAGCGCAAGACAATAAAGGCAAAGGCGCGAAGGGAAAGCAGCAAGCAGCTGCCGAACATTGACTCCCCGGAGGACGCTTGGCTACCGGTTGACCCGCCAGAATGCGGGCATCAGCAACACGCAGATGCTGAAGATTTCCAAGCGGCCCAGCACCATGCAGAGCGCCAGATAGACTTTGCCTGGGTCGGGCACCACGCGAAAATCGGACGTCGCCCCTACCAGCCCCAAGCCGGGGCCGATGTTGTTGATGGTGGCAACGACGGCCGTAATCGCCGTTTCGAACGGCAACCCAAAGCCCGACATCATCAACACGCCGACTACCAGCCACACGCCATAAATGACCATGAAGCCAAGCAGGGTCTGCTGCACCTCATTGTCCACGACGTTGTTGCCCATGCGCAGCGCCCGAATGGTCTTCGGACGGAAGGTCCGCTCCAGGCGCAAATAGGCGATCTTCATCATCAGCACGATGCGCACCACCTTGAGGCCGCCGCCCGTGCTGCCTGCGCAGCCGCCAATAAACATCATCAGCACCAAGATGAGCCGCGACAGCGGCGGCCATTCATTGAAGTCCTCCGTCATGTAGCCCGTCGTGGTCATGATCGACACCACCTGGAACGCTGCCGCGCGAACCGATTCCAAGGGGCCATAGGAGGGGGATTGCGCCCCGGCCCCTGGGTCCGCGTCAACCGGAGCGATGGTCCCAATGTAGCCCATTAGATTCAGCGACACGACAAGAGTCGCGCCGAGCAAAATGCCGATGTAGACCCGCCATTCCGTATCCCGGTAGAAGACCCGCCACCGGTCTGCGTCGCGGCGAAAGAACTCAAAATACAGGCTGAAGTTCGTCCCCGCGATTATCATGAAGACAATCACGACCGCCTCGATTAAGAAGCTGTTGTAATGGCCGATGCTCCCGGCGTAAGGCGAAAAGCCGCCCGTTGCCAGCGTGCCGAAGGTGTGGCACAAGGCATCGAAAAACGGCAGGCCGCACGCCATGAGGATGAGGGTCTGGATGACCGTAAGGCCCGTATAGATCTTATAGAGCAGCCAGGCGCTTTCCTGAATGCGCGGGCGAAGGCCGTGCGGGTCCGGGCCCGGCGATTCCGAGCGGAACAATTGCTTGCCGCCCGCGCCGAGATACGGCAACACCGCGATGAAAAGCACGACGATGCCCATGCCCCCTACCCAATGCGTAAACGAACGCCAGAAGAGCAAGCTCTTAGGCAGCGCTTCGATGTCAGGCAGGACGCTCGCCCCCGTCGTCGTGAATCCCGACACGCTTTCAAAGAAGGCTTCGGGCGGCGACAACTCCCCGGCGAAGATATACGGCAGCGCACCCGATACGCCCGCGAGGATCCACGAGAGACCCACGAGCGCCAGGGCTTCACGCTGATAAAGCGTTTCCGTCGCCCGCCGGCCGAGCACCCAGAGCAGTCCGCCGGCGGCAGCCGATGCCGCTCCACCTTCTGCCAGTGCAAGGAGGGCTGTCCACTCGCGAAACCAAACCGCCCATAGCATGCTCGGGATGACGAGCGCCCCCGCCGCCAGCAATATAAACCCCAAAAACTTGGCCAGCAGCGGATAGTTCATGATGCCTGGCGCCGCTTATCCGCGAAACAGCTTGCGCACCGCGTCAAGCGTCTCGGGCAGCACGAAGGTCACGACGGAATCGCCCGGCCGCAGCATGTTTTCCCCCCCAGGTACGATCACATCATCCCCCCGCATGATCGTGATCACCCGGGCATTCTTCGGAAACTTCACCTCCCGGAGCCGCTTGCCTGAGACCGGCGCCCCATCGCGGATTTGAAACTCGACGATCTCGACCATGCCCTCTTCCAGTATGGCCGAGGAGGTTCCCGTCTTTTGGTGAATCAGCCGCAGGACCCTATTGGCGAAACTCGCCCGAGGCGTCACCGCGTGGTCAATCCCCAGTTTGCCCACGAGCGGGGCGAAGTCTGGCTGATGGACGACCGAGATCGCACGCGGGGCGCCGCACTCTTTGGCCAGCACGCTGGACATGATGTTGCGCTCATCATCGTGGCTCGTCGCGACGAAGACATCCGCGTTTCCGACATGCTCCTGCTCCAATGCAACCCGG
>CAZLBS010000301.1:0-5252 GCA_964557505.1 uncultured Nitrospiraceae bacterium
GATTTGATTATTGCCCACCGCATAGAGATGGCTGCCGTCCGGCGAGAGCGCGCTGTCCTCGACTTCGAAGCCGTAGAGCACCTGCACCTGCTCGAGGACTTGGCCCTGCGCGTGTGCTGCGGCACATAGCACGAATGCAACTGTCAGGAGCGCCCCCTTGAGAAGGTTACGCGTAGAACACTCATGACGGCCCGAAAAGAACCCGCGCAAATCCCACATGCCCAGCACCCCTGCCAATCGATGAAATACCCGAGGTTTCGCTAGGGAAGATACCACAGACCGAGGGCTTACGGGAGAAGGCGCCGTGTCACGCACCAAGCGTACCGCTGACTCTACCCCATGCCGATGCCTCATCCGTTACTGTAAACATTGACGCCGCTGTTGCTTAGGCCTCATAGGCCGATTAGGCAACATTAAGGTACAGTCTGAGCATCAGGGCTTCTTGCTTAAACTGTTCCGGGGCAATGACAGGCGCTGCCCTTGCGCGGAGGCACGGCAACGCCTTAGCACCGCCAGCCGAATCATCTTGCGAGGCCGGTACTGCAGCGATGGATATGACCGTGGGGGTGCTGGCGGCTAGGGGGCCAGGCTCGCTGTCGTGTCGAATACGTGCAGAATCGCGGCTAGGATTGGCGTAATGGGCGCTGGACCCGGATAGCGCAGAAACTCGACATGGCCATCGAAGTAGAGGACGTTGGCGCCGCCGGGCACATGGTTGAAGGTTTCGACGCTGGTTGCGGTGTTGTCCCACATGACGAACACGTCGCTTTGCGCCTGCGCCGATGCAGCGGGATTGTTGATATCGGTGATGAGAAAGCGCTCGATGCCTTCACGTAGGCGGAAGACTTTGTCGCTGTCGCCGTTTCCAACGCCCTGGGCGACTTGCCGGTCGGCGTCGACGGCATCGAGCAAGCCTCCCCGGTCAAGCTCGATGATGTTCGGCGCCGCACTCGTAAAGAGATCCGTTAAGGCGGAAAGGAGTTGCTCGGGCCCCTCCGTGAATTCTTCTGGGATCGGGTTCAAGCCCGCCAATTCCACTGCGGCGGCAAGCGCGGTGATGTCGACTGCCGGGGCGCCTTCCCCAATCTGGTCGAACACATAGCTCAAATAGCGGTAGCTCGCATCAATGGCCTCGACGCCTTCTTGACGATCGCCTTCCAATACGAGCGGCAGCGTTATATCGCCGTCCGCGCTGATGTGATTCTCGAGGCCGTCCAGTGGATCCGACGGGCAAAACACAATCCCGAAGTCCGTCAGGTATTCGGGGTAGACGGCATTGACCCGCGGTCCGAAGGCGATGGCGGGGCGGGTTTCGGCCCACTCGAACTGCAGCGGCGGCAGCTTCTCGCCAGGCGCTTCAGATGCATAGATGGTATAGATGACGCCCCATTGCTTGAGGTTGCTCTGACAGCTCGTACGCCGGGCCGCTTCGCGCGCGCGCGACAGGGCCGGCAACAGTATGGCCGCCAAAATGCTGATGATCGCAATGACCACCAGCAGCTCGATCAACGAAAACCCATGCGCCCGCTTCATTGGCTCGCTCCTTCAAGTTCGGGAAAGGGTGACTCTTCGAGGGGCGGGGGATTCAGTCCGGCCGCCTCGGCACGGGGGCGCATGATGGCCCGCAACAATCCAACGCGCTCGAGGACATCCGAGCGCATATCGACAAAACGTTCCTGCTGCTCGGGATTCAATTGCGCTTGGATCTGCTCGCTCACCGACTGCATGTGATTGCGCCGCGCCTGAATCATGCCGAGCACATCGCCCGCATGCTTGGCCCGCAGGTCGATCAGCGACCGCCGAGCCTCGAGCATGATGGCTTCGACGGCCGCGCGCTGCTCGGCGTTTAGCCGCAACTCCGCCGCCAGCGAGGCCGCCCGGCGCTCCGCGATAATGGCTTCCTGGCGCTCGGGATGCAGCGTCAACTCGCTTGGCCCCGCGTGCGTCTGGCCAGGAAACGATGCCGCTACGGCCCAGACCAACAGCGCAACGCCACCTGCCGCTGCCGCCGCCGCCGCTACTGTCTTCGTGCGCTTGCTCCACTTCACGGCTCGCTGCCTTTCTTACTGTGGGTAGACTCCTTAACCTTGCAGTGCCCCCCCTTGGGCAATCGGTTACACCAGTCCTACCCACAGCATCTTTAGGAAGGACTATCCAGCGATTTGCTTCGTTCTCCTCAGTAAACTGCGGTTCAAGCGATGCATTGCACGTGTGATATTCTGCGCGGCATCAAGGCGGCCAAGTCATTGAGGGGATAGCTTTTTACGATGCGTATTTGCAGGGCGTCGATTCTTATCGTGGGATGGATGTTCAGTATGGGCTGCGGCAGCCGGGAAAGCGCGCCGCGAGACGGCGACATCCGCGTGACCGTGTGGGCCCACACGGGTCAACAGGAGGAGCGTGAAACGCTCGCCAATTTAGTCGAACAGTTCAATGGCGCCAATGAAGGCATCGAGGTGGACATCACGTTCTTGCCCGATGGGTCGTATAACGCGCAGGTGCAGTCGGCGGCCTTGGCCAATGATCTGCCCGATGTGCTCGAGTTCGATGGCCCGTTCGTCTACAACTATGCTTGGCAAGGACACTTGCGCCCGCTGCGCCAATACTTGAGCAGCGGCACGATGGACAATCTACTTCCCTCCATCGTCGAGCAAGGCGCCTACGACGATACGTTTTATTCTGTTGGGATGTATGACTCCGGCCTTGGCCTATACGCACGAAAATCCATGCTGGAGGCCGCGGGCGTCCGCATCCCGCAAAGCCCTGACGATGCGTGGCCCGTCGAGGAATTCGAACAAGCGTTAGCAGCGCTTTCGGAAAGGGACGGCGACGGCCAGGTGCTAGACCTCAAGCTCAACTACGACGGGGAGTGGTATTGCTACGCCTTCAGCCCGCCCTTGCAATCGGCCGGCGCAGACCTCATCGACCGCGGCGATTACGCCCATGCTGCCGGCGTGCTCGATAGCGAAGCCGCCGTGAGCGTGATGCAGCGCTTCCAACGCTGGCGCAACGAAGATGGCTACATCGATCCGAATGTCGACGACAATGCCTTTCTGGGCGGGCGCGTGGCCCTTTCTTGGGTGGGGCACTGGGAGTTCGCCCGCTACCACGATGCCCATGGCGATGACTTGCTCGTGCTTCCTCTGCCGAACTTCGGCGGCGGCGCCAAGACGGGCCAGGGCTCGTGGAATTGGGCCATCACCAAAAAGGCGCCCAATCCGGAAGCGGCGGCAGCGTTCATATCTTTCCTGCTCGAAGACGAACAGATTCTCGCCATGACCAACGCGAACAGCGCCGTTCCCGCGACCAAGTCCGCGATTTCAAAATCGCCCCTGTATCAAGAGAATGCGCCGCTGCGCCTCTTCGCGCGTCAGCTCTCCGAAGGCTATTCGGTCCCGCGGCCGCGCACGCCTGCTTACGGCGCTATCACGACCGAATTCGAGCAAGCCTTCAAGGACATCATGGCAGGAGGAGAGGTGCAATCAGCCTTGACCGAAGCTGCCGAGGCCATCGACCGGGACATCGAGGCCAACCAAGGCTACCCGGTTCAATAATGCGCGACATCCTCAACCGGATGGGACAGTCGCAGGCATTCGCAGGCTGGCTCTTCGTGTTGCCCGGCATGGCGGGACTCATCCTGTTCATCGCCATCCCCTTTGCCATGGCACTGGCGCTGTCGTTTACCAACCTGAGACTCGGGTCGCCCCTCCCCACGGAATTCATCGGCGCCAGTCAGTACCGTCAAATTTTCTCCGACCCAACTTTTCGTCAGGCCATTTTGAACAATTGTTATTTCGCCGCCATTGTCGTGCCGGTACAGACGGCAGCCGCGCTTGCCATCGCGGTCGTGCTGAACCGGCCCCGCCCCGGAGCCGCTTTCTTCCGGACAGTCTTTTTCGTCCCGGTCGTTTTCGCGATGCCGCTCGTCGCCGTGGTGTGGGAGCTTATCTACGCGCCGGGACCCAACGGCTTTATGAATGCGGTATTGAATGCCGCTTCATTCGGTACGCTTGGCCCTGTCGACTGGCTCAACAATGAATGGCTTGCCTTGCCAGCCATCATGCTCATGAGCATTTGGCAGGGCATGGGCTTCCAAATGGTCGTCCTGCTCGCCGGTCTTCAGGCCATCCCCCGCAATCTCTACGAAGTTGCCGAAATCGCGGGCGCCAACAAGTGGCAGCAGTTCGTTTATGTCACCATTCCCCAGTTGCGCAACCCGCTCATTTTCACGGCATTGCTGACGACCATCCTCGCGTTTCGCGTATTCGACCAAGTCGAAATCATGACGGGCGGCGGACCCAGCGACGCCACCACAACGGTCATGTATGAAGCGGTGACGACAGCCTTTCAGCGCCAACAGATCGGCACGGCCTCTGCTATGACGGTGGTGTTCTTCTTCATGGTTCTTACGCTGACGTTGATCCAGCGTGCGCTCGTGCGGGAGGAGCGCGCCATTGAGTGACCAGCCGCGCACGAAGCGCCTGCTGCGTGCCGCCTCTTGGTACGCTGCAATGGCTGCCGGGGCGTTTATCTACGCCGCACCCATCGTGTTCATGCTCGCCGGCAGCCTAAAGCCCGATGCACGCGTGCTCAGCGAAGCTGGCTCTTGGCGCGCCTTGGCGCCCATCGGAGCCACCCTCGAGAATTACCGCGACGTTTTCGAACGCGTCGAGTTCTTGCAGTTCATGCTCAATAGCGTCGTCATCACGGGGACCATCGTCGCGGGGGGCCTGGCCGTCAATGGGGCCGCGGCCTATGCCTTTGCACGGCTCCAATGGCCCGGCCGCAACATGGTTTTTCTCGGCGTCTTAGCGCTCATGATCCTGCCGCTCGAAGCCATCGCCGTGCCGCTCTACTATCAAGTCACCTTGCTTGGCTGGCGCGACACCTACATCGCGCAAATTCTGCCCTTTATTGCCAACCCCTTTGCCATCTATCTCTTCTATGCGTTCTTTATCGGCATGCCCAAAGAACTCGAAGAATCGGCCCGGGTAGACGGGGCCAGCGTCTTTCGCACGTACGTGCAAATCATCGTGCCCAACGCCCAGGCCGTGTTTTCGGCGGTAACGATCATTACGTTTTTGTTCTACTGGGGCCTATATCTCTGGCCGCTCATGGTCACCACAGGCGAACGCGTACGCCCGCTGCCCGTGGCCATTGCCACGTTCCAAACTTTGCCCCCCATCGCATGGGGAGATATCATGGCCTTCGGCGTCATGATGGTCACGCCCGTGCTGATTGTCTTCCTCTTC
>CAZLBS010000302.1:0-5244 GCA_964557505.1 uncultured Nitrospiraceae bacterium
CGCTGGCGGCCTGCGTGATCGCGAGAATCTCGGCATGCGCCGTGGGGTCTTGCAAGGTCTCCCGCTGGTTGTGCGCCTTCGCCACGATCTGGCCCTCGCGCACGATGACACAGCCCACGGGCACCTCCCCCGCCTCGAGCGCGCGCTCCGCTTCCCGCAGCGCATAGCGCATGTATCGTTCATTCGGATCCTGCATAGTGGCGAAAGTGTGAAGCAGCGGACTGGGGGAGTCAAGGCTGCACTGCCACTTGCTCTTCACAAACATTTATTTATATATTTGTACTTCTATAATAGATTAAAACACGGCATGAAATGTTGTGCTTGAATATGCTGTATATCGAATCAGGTCTGGCCTGACCATTTTCAATTTTGGCATGCAAGCATGCCCAGGGACAGCCTCCCGCGAAATCAGCAGTGACGCGCTCCTGGCGCAGGCCGCTATGGATTACCTCGCGTCATTGCGCCTTAGGGAGGGAAACGTTTCGAAACCTGACGCTCAGTTGATGCATGGGCCGCCATGGCGGTTAAGACGTTCGCGGCTGCCTGCATCGTGTTAACCATACTAGGCATGAACGATGCCGCTGACAATCAGCCCGCCCTTCTCAGTTCCTCGAGAAACGCCTCGTCCAGCGGGACACCCCGCTCCCGGCATTCTTCTACCAGGCGCTGGGCGGCTTCCGGATCGCCGCTGCGGAGATAGGCAATGGCCAGCCCCTGCAGCAAGACCGGCTCGTCGGGATTGAGATCCCGGGCGGCCTCCCATTCACGTACTGCCTGGCCATATCGTCCAGCATAGTAATAGGCGAGGCCAAGGGTGTAGGCATGCTCGAATACCGCGGGTTGCTTGGCGCGAAGATCGGCCAGCAGGGGCATGGCCTCGGCATAACGTTCGAGCATTACCAGGGTTTGAGCGAGTTCAGCCTTCAGCCCGAGGTCTTCCGGCCGCAGCGCCACGAGCCGGTCGAGCGCACGGGCGCTGCCAGCCACGTCGCCCAACATCTGCAGCAAGGTCGCCATATTGCGCAGCGTCACTTGGTCATCCGGCTTGACCTTGAGCGCTTGCTCGTAGGCATTGAGCGCATTGATGAAATTGCCCAAATGACGGTGCGCCAAGCCGAGGTTGCACCAGGCGTCGGCACGCTCCGGATTGAGATTGGTCACCGACTGATAGGCCAGCCGCGCCTCGCGGTATTGGCCCAAGTCGAAGTAAGCATTGCCAAGTTGGTACAGCGCCTCCTCATCCGTTGGCCGGCGCTGGACACGGCGCTCCAATTGCTCCAGCCGTTCTTGCAGTTCCGTTTGCGAGAGCCCCTTTGCCGGCTCGATGGAGCCGCTCGCGCATCCGGCCTGGAAAACGGCAACGGCGAAAAGGCTGCCCGCGAGCAGCGCTGCATGCAGTGATTGCGTCATGCGGAAGAGCCTAGCAATGTAGCCCCGGCGCTGCCAATTGCACGGGCAGATTGCACCCTCTCCTCCCCCTTTTTATACTCCTGAGTCCGGGTCCTTCGGCTACCACGCATCCATTCAGCGGAGTTGTCCATGAATATCCTCATTACCGGCGGCGCAGGGTTCATTGGCTCGCACCTATGCGACGCCCTCGTACAACGCGGCGAACATGTGTTCGTCCTGGATGATCTCAGTACAGGGCGCTACTCGAACATCGAGCACCTTGAGGAACCCCATCAGAGCGGCGGACGCCTCACGACGATTATCGACACTACGTTGAATCAAGACATCGTCCGCGATCTGGTGCGTGAGTGCGACCAGGTATATCACTTGGCCGCATCGGTCGGCGTGCAACTCGTGGTCGATCAGCCCACGCAGACCATCGTCAACAACATCCGCGGTACGGAGACTGTGCTCGAAGAAACCTGCCGTTACCGCCGCCGGGTTCTCATTACCTCGACGAGCGAGGTCTATGGCAAAGGCATCAACGAGACCTTCCGCGAGGACGATGACCGCGTGATGGGCGCGACGAGTCTGAGCCGCTGGGGCTATGCCGCGTCCAAAGCCCTCGATGAGTTCTTGGCACTGGCCTACTGGCGCGAGAAGCGGCATCCCGCTGTGCTTGTCCGCCTCTTCAACACTGTAGGCCCACGCCAGACCGGGCGCTACGGCATGGTAATCCCGCGCATGGTACGGCAGGCCTTGCTCGGCGAACCATTGACGATCTTCGGCACTGGCAAGCAGACACGCTGTTTCGGATACGTCGGGGACATCGTCCCAGCGCTTGTCGCGCTCATGGAAAAGCGCGAAGCCGCCGGGGAGGTGTTCAATCTCGGAAGCGACGAGAGCATCTCGATTGAAGACCTTGCCAAGCGCATCGTCGCGCGGACGCGCAGTTCCTCCGAGCTTCGCTACATCCCATACGAACAGGCCTATGGCGAAGGCTATGAAGACATGTTGCACCGCCGCCCATGTCTCGACAAGGCGCGGGCGGCGATCGGCTACCAGCCAACAACCAGGCTGGAATCAATACTCGATGCCGTCATCGCAGACCTTCAGAAGAATGGCGAACTGAGCGCATAGGCCTTGGACGTGCGGGCATAAGCCGGGCGCTCTTGTGCTAAAACCTCGAGGGCGCAAGCGCCGGCGGAATGGCCTCATCGGGCGGCTGCATGGGCGGCACGAACAGATCCGGTTCAAGGTTGAGCCAAAACTGTTCCGGACCTTTCCTAGGATCATACGGCACCATGGCTTGAGCATAGATGGGACCGGTCATCGCAATGACCTCGACCGGGCCAAACCCTTCATTCAACACTTCGCCCGAGAGAATCCGCACCCGATACACCGAATACGTCTGGGGCTGGCGGCGCACGGTGAATGCCGCTACTTTCTCGTCGACCGGCAAGGACCGGATGGGCAGGCCGTTTTCCAGCAATTGCATGCGGTGGCCCCGCGCATTGCGCACCTGCACGACCAAGTTGGTTTCCACATCAAGCGGAAACATACCGCCCGTCATGATGTCCATCGTTCCGTTGGCCAGAACGTCGGCCCCGAAGATGATTTCCGGGCCATCCGGCTCGCGCGATATATAGGTCCGGCCAAGGCGCAGCCCTTCCAAGATGCCGTCAACCGACAGTTCCCGGGCAAACACATGCGTGGTCGGGTTGCCCATGTCCCCTTGGTCCGCCGTGACCATGCTTCCGCCGACCATCGTCATTTTGAACCCTTGCGACAGCTGGAAATCGAGATACCTGACGGCCTGCCCATTGGCCGATAGCGGGGGCACCTCTACGCGTTCTCCCCCTTGTTTACGCAGCGGATTGGCGATCGCGAGGGCGATGGCATGTTGCAGGCGCCCCTCTGGCCCCCGCGCGCGCCACTTCGGCATCAGTTCGTCCACGAATGCTCCAGGTACCTCGTTGTACCCCCGGCACCATGTTTGAACCGCGTTGGCAAATGGCACGTCCCGCTGCCACAGCATGGTCGGAAAACATGGATGCGCGATGACGAAAAGCCCCCCCTGAGCCTGAATGCGCTGCCGGACCGCGCGCACGTCCGCATCGGAAACCGCCGGCGGAGGCACCGTCCGCGGGCCATACAGCAAGGCAATGCCGTGCTCTTCATCTCCCCATTCCATAGCCGGAATGAGCACGGTCTTGTTCGATTCGTAATCCCCGTCATTCACGCTCGCCAAGGTGTTGCGGTCGGCAATTGCCAGAAAGTCCAGCCCAAGCCGTTCAGCCCGGCGCACAAGCTTATCCACGCTGAACTGGCCCCGGCTGTACGAGGAGATTGCATGCAACTCGCCTTTGTACCAGCCCGCTTCAGCCCGCAGCACGGGCGACTCGAACGTGATGGGCTCGGCCCCCGGGTAGTCCGCCGGGTCATCGGCCGCCGTGCCCGCCGCCGCTTCCACGGCGTCAAGCGCGAGGTCGTTGTCCGCGTCGAAGTCGCGCAGGGGGGTAATGTCCGTGGCCCCCTCCACGAGCTCAAGAGCGATATCGCTCGTGGTCCCCCCGCCAACCACAAGCGTTTGAATGTCCACCAAATAGGGCAGTCCCGCCTGCTCCACGTAGACGCGCGCTGTGTATTCGCCGGCCGGAAGCGTCGCCTGGCCCTGACCGGATGGCACGTTCACGCGCTGGGGCGGCAGCGAATCGTGGTAAAGGACGACGTGGCTCGTAAGGGAATGCCCCAAGACGTTTTGAATGTCTACATTTACGTAGCCATGCGCGTCGCTGCTATGCGCCGTTACCGCCCATGAACAGAAAAGCAACCATAACACGGTCACGCCGCTTGTCTTCATAATCCTTAGAATACGCACCTTGTCCTCCTAACGGCGCCGCATATTGCGGACAGCCTTGCGGTTATCTAGCCCAGCAGGGTATACTCGTGCAGTGGCCTGTACATGCGCATACCCCGGGGTGAACAGGTTTCGCGCCTTATTCACTCGCCGCAGATGCAGCCACCGTTACCAACCTCAACGTGACCAGGAGATAGTCATCCATGCTGACAACCATTGACATTGATAGCAGTGTCGCCGTGTACGTGCAAATCGAGAATCACGTGCAGTTTGCCATTGCCTCTGGAAAGCTGCAGGCGGGCGACCAGCTCCCGAGCGTTCGTGAACTGTCCGAGCGGCTCGGGGTCAACCCCAATACCGTGGCCAAAGCATACCGCGATCTTGAAGTCATGGGACTCCTTTACACGCGCCGCGGCATGGGTGTCTTTATCAACAAGGGCATCGAAACCAAATGCCGCGAAGACGTCCGGAAACGCGTCATCCAGCGCATGCACGAAGTCATCGCCGAAGGCAAAGCCTCGGGCATGAGCGACAAGGAACTCAATGAGCTCGCGTCCAAGTGCGTCTCGACGGCAGGCGACCCCTACACGGAAGCCCCCAGCGAAATCGTCGCCCTCGCAAAGGCCAAACGAGCCAAGAAGTAAGCACGCGGCATCTGATAACTGCCTGGCCCCAGCCGGCGGCTTCGCTCTTCATCTTGTCTGATTCTTCGCGCGCCAGTCTAAAACCTGGCGCGTCTTTTCTTTCCCTTTTCCTATGTTAATACTTGACACTAGCGCGGTTTTCGCGTACCCTACCAATGCTTGGGGCATGTACTGAAAACGGCCGCTTTGCGGGGGCACGGCAGTCCGATGGCGTGGCCATTGGGTCGCCGTACCGTGAGTGCGCCGCATCGCGAGGGATGCGCAATGGGCAATGGCGAACGCGATGAACGGCGGGCGATCGAGCCGGTGAGTAAGACTACCCGGTAACGCCTGTCTGACAGCAGTGCGATG
>CAZLBS010000303.1:0-5214 GCA_964557505.1 uncultured Nitrospiraceae bacterium
CGACACGATCAAGAGGAGGGCGGCCAGCAATGGGTTGGCGCAAAAGCTCCGTGCCACGAGGTATGCACCCAAGCCGCAAAGCGCCGACGGAATCAGCATCGCGGCATGCATCACTGGCTCTGCCCATCCGAACAGGACGCCAAAGATTGCCAGGTAATAGCTCAGCAGCGGGGGATTTTGCATGACCTGCCAAACGGGCACGCTTTCTTTGTACCAGTTGGCGTCATAGCCGTAGAAGTCGAACGGATCTTGGGCGATTTGTTGCGCCGTCCAGACGAACAGCGTGTCATCAATGTGATAGGCCTTGCCTAAAAATGGCAACGCACACGCGACCGGGAGGGCCAGTGCGATGGCCCACGCGGGAATCCGCACCGCAAGACGGCTTGCAGTGGCGCGCCCCAAGACGCCCGCCCCCGCTGTGCTGGCATTCCCTGCCGTCGGTGAAAGCGATGATTGCAGTCTCATTCCGTTGAACCAGATGTTCGGCCCGAGGGCGCAGCGCCTCGCATGAGTCCTGCCATTACGTACAGTCCAAGACGCATCGAAAGCCGAAGTCTACCGTGCCCGGAGCGGATGCGCAATGCGGCGCGCGGCCTTTGCTTACTGATTGGGCCGCTTAATCACGATCATGCGCTCGCCGCCTTGAATCAGTTCCTCTTCAAGATCATCGCCATAGCTGAGGCCCCGCAAGCGGTCTTTGGCAAATTTGTTGTTTTCATCAAGCCCGAGCACTTGTTGGAACTGCTCGCGGGCCAGTTGCCGAAGCCCCAGCTTGAGATAGACATCGCCAAGATTGTTGCGCGCCCGGATGAAATTGGGCATGAGTTGCACCGCCCGTTCGAGATTCTCGCGCGCGGCATCCAGATTGCCCGCCTCGGACTGCAAGTAGCCCAGATAGTTGTAGGCCTGCGGGTACTCGGGGTTCTTTATGATGGCCCGCCGAAAGCGTTCCATGGCCTCTTCCGGTTTGCCCTGTTGATGGTTGACGAACCCCCAGCCATATTCGGCCGGCGCATACATGGGTTGGAGGGTCAGTGCGTCCGCATAATGGAGGATGGCCGTTTCGTATTGGCCGCGATCCGCAAGCAGATTGGCCAGATTGACGAGCGCCTCAGGATAGCCTGGGGCTTCGTCGAGCGCACGGCGGTAGGCTTCTTCCGCTTCGTCCATCTCGTTCAGTTTGGCTAGTTCGAAACCCAGATTGTTCCAAAGCACGGCGTTTTCAGGCGAGTGTTCGACCGCCTGCCGGAAGTATTCGGCAGCTTCCGCGGGCTGGCCGGCGGCTGACTTCAATTGGCCCAGGTGACCCAAGGCAATGTCGTTATCCGGGTCGAGTTCGAGCACGGCGTGGAATGCATCTTCGGCCTCGCTTGCCCGGCCCAGCTCGAGGAGAACCACCGCGAGATTGACCCGGGCGGCCACCAGCGTAAAGTCAGAGGCAAGGGCGAGCCGAAACATATCCGCGGCTTCCTCGAACCGGCCCAAACGGGTGAGGGCAAAGCCGCAGCGGTTACGTGTCTGAGCGTCGCCAGGATCGAGTTCGAGCGCCTTGCGGTACCACATCACCGCATCGTCGTATTCGTTGCGGGCGGCATGGGCAAAGCCCAACTCGCTGTAGAGCCACGGCTCTTCCGCGTCGTTTTGAATGCCGTACCACTCGCCTTCCTTGAGTTCGTAAATGGCCTGGTCGATGTCCCCGGCGTAGCCGTAGGCAATCCCGCGCATGAAGCGCCAGCGCACTTCGTCCGGCTCATATCCAGCGAAGTTGGTATGGGACAATACGGCCAGGCCTGGGAGAATGGCCACGCACGCAACCGTCGCCAACCATTGTTGCGACCGCAGCATGCTGACAACCCGCGCTACGGCATACCCGGCGAAGATCAACATGAACGGCACGACGGGCACGCGAAACCGTCCCACCACGAAAAAGAGCAGGTGCGTGGCAAACGAGACGAGGATGAACAACAAGAAGAGGATGGCCATCTCGCGGGCGGCGGGACTCAGATGCTTGTGCCCGCCGCGGTGAAGCAGGTCCACCAGAAAAATGATGAGACCCAGCGCGAACAGGGCCATCACCTGCTGCCATCTGGGAAGCCAGCTCAGCAACATCGATTCGCGGCGGTCTAGTTCGAGAATGTGATTGCTGCTGACCTCGGCGGGTCCCCAATACAGCAACGCCTTTATGCCCAACAGCTCCGCGAAACGCGCAGGATTGTCCTGAATAAACGCGAGCGCCTGCGAAATGAAAAAACGCTCCAAGTCAGCATGTCCGAGCGTAGGGTCCTCGGCATTGCGCCGGTGCGCCTGCAGCAGTTGCTTGAAATTGTTGTGCGAGAGGGTTTGCGATATGCCGAACAACTCCCGGTAATCCAGTACGGGGAAGTCGCCTGTCGCCCCTGGATTATTGCCGGCATAGAAGTTCAGCCCCCCGATCGTCGCGATGGGCACGAACTCGCCGCTGGCTGCGTAATTGCGAATGGTTACCGGAGCGATGACTGCCACGCTCGCAGCGGGAATCAGCAGGAGGTGGCACGCCGTACGCCAGCGAGGCCGCTGCTGCCACGTGACGTAGACGGCCCAAAAGAACAGGACCGGCGCGAACAAAAGCGTCTCCGAGCGAAATAGCGCTAGGAGGCCTACGACTGCGCCGCCGGCCAGCGCCCGCTTCCAGGTCAGCTGCGCCCGCCATCGCCATGCCGCATGCATCAGAAGCAGCAGCAGAAAAATCACGAATACGGGCGCGTTCAAGTCGCCCTCAAAAAAAACGAAGGCCCAATATGTCGCCATGCCCGCCGCGGTCACCACCGCCGCGAGCGGTCCGAACACGTTGCGCGCCAGGAAGAATGCCAACACCACATTTGCCAGGCCGAGGGCGAACTGAAAGAGGTGCACCAACAGATAGTTTTGGCCTGTGATTAGGTACAGGAGCGCCAAGACGAAGGGATAGCCTGGCGGCCGAAGGTAGGGCGACGATTCCAATTCTGGATCCGCGATCTCCGATGTCTGCCATTCACCAGTGAGGATGGATTTCGCCCATGCATCCTTGTACGCCGCGTCCATCACGGGGAGATCAAAATCGGGTTGGGTCCGGATTTCTTGCAGGTAGGCAAGGCGCACCCCGGCCCCAATCAGGAGCAGGACGGCCAACACGATAATGTCCCAACTGGCGCGGCTGCGAATCTGGCGCCCAACGGCGCCGAGCCCCGCGCTGGAGTCTTCACGTGTATGTTTAAGGTCAGAGGGCTTTGCTTTGGCCTGCTTGTTCTTGCTCATCTACGATACGCGGCTCACTTGGTTCGGTAATGCTTTCCCGGCGATTAAAGACATTGCCACGGCTGGAATCTATGGTCGGAGAAAAAGCGTAGCAATGCCGCAAGTCATTGTCAATTATCATCATGCCGCGCTATCGCCACGCGTCCACGCGCGTCTGCGCGTTAGATTTTTGTTTGACAATGGCCCCCTCAGAACACGCTAGCAGATTACTTCCCCCGCATACTCCGCATGTGGTGCGCTAGCGAAGTGAGTAGGTGTCCATAAGCCATTGTCTTGCAATATCTTCTGTTGGCGATCACAACTCTCAAATGCCGCCGGTGCTCAAACGAGGAGCTAACGTTGGCTCGTAAGAAGGGGTTGACAGGGGTACGGGAGTGCGCTACACTCGGACTGCACGGGGAAGGGAAATGCCTGCCCTCGAAACCTGGTGATGTTGCACAAGCTGTGGGGTAGCCACATAAAGGGCGCAAAAGGGGTAAAGCATTCGGCGGTTACGACCTGGCTGTTACCGCTGCATGTTGCTTCCTTCTGAGCTTGGCTTCTTTCGGCGGCGCTTACGCCACTGGGCTGTTCGGGACGCGGCACGAACCAAACCTTGAGACGGACTTCGATTGTTGACGCACGCGGATGAGTTGTGGTCTTCATGTCGAAGCGAGCCATGTAATGATAGGTCGATAGAGCGTGTTTGCCGCGCGGCAAGCAAAGACAACAGTATGAGGGACGCGGTCAACAGTCGTTGCCGTGTTCGCCGAGTAAGGGAGGATCTAACTGTGAATCGAGGGTCGATATGGGCGGCCAAACCGGGCATGGTAGCGCTCGCAGCGCTTGTCCTCATGCTCGGACTAACCATTCCGGGGATTGCTACCGCGCAGTTGGCAGACATTTATGATGCCAACGCGGGAAGCGGTCCTCAAGGCGATCTTATTGTCGCAGGCGGTACGATTGACATTGACACCGACGCGCTGACGTTGTTCGACGGTACGACGACGTTCAATGGCGAATCGGTTCTGGGCGTTGCGGTATTCCGCTTCGACTCCGTGGATGTGGATGCTGCGACCACCGTTACGGCGGTTGGTGCGGCTCCGCTGGCCATTGTTGCCGCAGCGGATATGAGCTGGTCAGCCGACATTGACGCGTCGGACGGCGTGCTTGGCGGCGGCTCTGGCGGCGCAGGCGGCGCAGGCGGCACGGCTGGCGGCGCAGGCGGCGCAGGCGGCACGGCAGGCGGCGCAGGCGGCGCGGCGACGACTGGCGGCGCCGGTGGCGTGGCCGGCGATGGCGCGCCTGGTGCTGCCCGGAACGCCGGTGCTGACGGCGAGGCCGGTGAAGCTGGCGAAGCTGGTGAAGCTGGTGAAGCTGGCGGCGCAGGTGGCGACGGCGTGGCCACTATGGCTGGCCTCGGCGCCGGTGGCGCAGCAGGCGCGGCGGGCGCCGTTGGCGTAGGCGGCGATGCCGGTACGCTTGGTGCACGTGGCGTTTCTGCAGGCGGCGCGGGGGCTCTTGGTACAGGAACGTCCAATGCCGCGACCGATGCAGGCGATGCAACCGGTGCAGCGGCTGCTGGTGCGGATGGCGGTGCTGGCGGCGATGGCGCTGATGGCGGCGCGGGCGGCCATGGCGGCAACGGCGTGAACAACGTTCTTGCTATTTCGCTTGAGATCGCTGGTGGTGGCGCTGGCGCCGGCGGCGGCGGCGGTGGCCAAGGCGGCGGCGGCGGCGGCGGCGGCCAAGGCGGCGGCGGCAGCTCGGGGGCTTCCGGCGGCGGCGGCGGCGGCGTTGTGCCGAACGACCTGTGCGACCCCTGGAATCCGATTGACACGCCCGGCGCTCCTGACCCCACCACAGACGGTATTGGCGGTGACGGTGGCGCTGGCGGCGCAGGCGGCGACGGCGGCGCAGGCGGCGATGGCGCTGGCGCGGGTCCGGCGGGCGATGGCGGTA
>CAZLBS010000304.1:0-393 GCA_964557505.1 uncultured Nitrospiraceae bacterium
CTTTGCCGCCCAGCGCCAGCCACGACAGCAGCGGGATGTTGTCGTACCACGCAATGCGCTTGCCGGATTTTGGGCAGGTGGATGGCGGCGAGACTATCGAAAGGCCCCGCGGGATGCGGTGGATGACGACGTTCAAGAAGCTGCCGACCACCAAGCCAAAGAAAAAACTCATCAGCGCCAAGAAGTGGTAGAGCCCTTCCGGCATTTCTTCAAACAGCGACACCTGCCCTAACTCCCGCTGACCATCAACTCGCCGACGCGCAACGACGGCGCGCTGCACGACCCCACGAACCGCAAATCATTCGCCACTTCCAAGATGCCGAGAAACATGTCGCGGACATTGCCCGCGAGGGTCACCCCACGCACCGGCCGCGTCAATTGGCCATCTTCGAT
>CAZLBS010000304.1:403-5213 GCA_964557505.1 uncultured Nitrospiraceae bacterium
CGGCGTCGCCAAGGCCGGCGGTTGCCGGCACCAGCAGCAGACAGGCCGCTGCACCGATGAGCAGGCCCGCCGCGCCAAAACTGAAATCTCCCGAGATGGGATCCGCCGTATGCACGCCCATGGCGTCGGTCAGGTAGAGCCCGTTGCCTGCCTCGGCGATCAAGGCTTCAGGCGGGCGCTCGCCCGGCTCGATGCAGCAATTCGTCAAGCCTACTTCGGGCGTCGAACGGAAGCCGCCGCGCGAGGCGTTGGCCGTGCTCGCGCCGCCCATCCGGTTGGCCGTCCAGAGCGTATGCACAAAGCTTCGCGCGACGCCCTGCTCCACCAACACGGTGCGCTGGGCCGGAACGCCCTCGCCGTCAAACGGCGCGCGGGACAGGCCTTCCGGCGCATCATTTTGATCGACGATGTTGACGCACGCGGCGGCAATGCTTTCGCCAAGCTTGTCCCGGTAGGGCGATTTGCCGCGCAGCACGTTGTTCGCTTTGAGTCCGGACGCGAGCAAGCTCAGGAACTGGCCGGCGACATGACGATCGACAATGACGGGCATCGCAGCCGTGGGGCATGGATTCCCCCCCAGCTTGCGCGCGAGGTTGCGCGCGCAGGTGTCGGCGACCCACTCGGGCTTAAGCGCGGTGAATGCGCGGGCCGCGTCAAACTCCCATTCCAGCTCGGCGCCGCTCCCGTTCATCTCGCCTTGGGCCATGACGCTGCAAGAGCAAGAAGCACTGCGGAAGCGGCGGCTGAGCCCCCGCGAATTGACCAGCAGCACTTCCCAGTGCCCGTCGGCATACGCCGCGCGTTGCACCTCGCTCACGCAAGCATGCGCGCCGCGCGTGCGCTGTTCGAGTTCAAGCGCGAGCGCGATCTTGTCCTCGACGGCAATCGCCTGAAAATCGTCCTCGCTCCAGTCTTGCGCGGTCTCCTCGGCGAGGTCAGGCAGCGCAAGCCAAGGATCGGGGTCATTCGATTGGGCGTTGTCCCACGCGCTTTCGGCGACGCTTGCCGGGTCCCTGTCGAGATCCGATGAGAAGGCGAATCCCATGCGGCCATCGGGCGTGAAGACGCGCACGCCGATCCCCGCACGCTCGGCCTGGGACAGCGTCTCGATTTCCCCCCGCCGCATTTGGACGCGGAAGGCAGCATCGCGTTCAGCCATCACCTCTGCATCGGCGGCGCCCAGCGCCTTGGCTCTGTCCAGAGCCGCGCCGGCCTGGGCAAACTCGATTTCCCCTCTCACGCAGGGGCTCCACGCCGGGCCGATTTCGCCGCCTCGATTAAGGGACGCACGAATTCCGCCACTTTCGCGGGCGTCTCGCTCGTCGCGCCAAGCTCGCCAATGGTGCGTACGATGGCGCTTCCGACAACCACCCCTCCCCCCCAAGCCGCGACCGCCCGGGCATGCTCGGGTTTTGAGATGCCAAACCCAACCGCGACGGGCAATTGGCTCGCCTCTTTGATGGCCCGCACCATGCCAGGCACGTCGGCCTCGAGGCTGTCGCGCTCGCCTGTCACGCCCGTACGAGAGACGTAATAAACAAATCCTGACGATTTCTTCGCCACGATTTTCATGCGCTCGGGGTTGGTGGTCGGGGTAATGAGAAACACCGCGCACAATCCCCGGCTATGCAGGGTCTCGATATAGTCATCGGCTTCTTCGGGCGGGAGATCGACGCACAAGACGCCGTCGGCGCCGGCCTCCGCACACGCGGCTGCAAACGCCTCTGTGCCGTATACATATACAGGATTATAATACGTAAAAAGCAAAATGGGGATGCCGCTATCCGCGCGCACGTCTCGGACGAGGTCAATCACCTTTTGCAGATTGACGCCTCCTTTCAGCGCGCGCAAGGCCCCTTCCTGGTTGGCCACGCCATCCGCCACCGGGTCGCTGAACGGCACGCCAAACTCCACAATGTCCGCGCCCGCTTTCTCAAGCTCGAGCACGATCATTTTGCTGGTAGCAAGATCCGGGTCCCCGCAAACGATGTAGGGAATGAATGCCGCTTCCCCTTTTTCCGCGAGCGCCGCAAAGCATGCCTCGATGCGATTCATGTACCGGTTACCCCTGGCCCCTGCCGGACGTCGGCGCCTTACTTTCCAAGCACGTATTTGGCTGCTTGTTCAACATCTTTATCGCCGCGGCCCGACATGTTGATGACGACAATCTCATCCTTGCTCATCTTTGGCACGGCCTTGCTGGCATAGGCGACCGCATGCGCCGTCTCGAGCGCCGGGATGATCCCTTCCAGATTGCTCGCCAGCTTGAAACCCTCGAGCGCTTCGTCGTCCGTAGCGTAGGTATATTCGACCCGCCCAATCGAATTGAGCCAGGCGTGCTCGGGGCCGACGCTTGGGTAGTCGAGCCCCGCGGAGACGCTGTGCGTGCCGAGAATCTGCCCAAACTCGTCTTGCAAGACATAGCTCATGGCGCCGTGCAAGGTGCCTTGCGAACCGCCCGAGAAGCGTGCGGCATGTTCGCCCGATTGAATGCCGCGGCCGCCGGCTTCGACGCCAATCATCCGCACGCCCTCGTCCCCGATGAAGTCATAGAAAAGGCCGATGGCATTGCTGCCGCCGCCGACGCAGGCCATCAACAAATCAGGCAAGCGGCCCTCGCGCTCGAGCACTTGCTCCCGCGTCTCGCGCCCAATCACCCGCTGGAAATCCCGGCAGATAACCGGGTATGGATGCGGGCCATGAACCGTGCCAAGAATGTAATGCGTGTCGCGCACGTTGGTCGCCCAATCGCGCATCGCCTCGTTGATGGCATCTTTCAGCGTGCGGGTGCCGGTCTTCACCGGAACGACGCGGCTGCCGAGCAACTCCATCCGGTACACGTTTAACCGTTGGCGCACGGTGTCCTCTTCGCCCATGTAGATTTCGCAGCAAAGACCGAGAAGCGCGGCTGCCGTGGCCGTCGCGACGCCATGCTGACCCGCCCCCGTCTCCGCGATGATGCGCTCTTTCCCCATGCGCTTCGCGAGCAGCACCTGTCCAAGCGCATTGTTGATTTTGTGCGCACCGGTGTGGGCCAGGTCTTCCCGTTTGAAATAGACCTTCGCCCCGCCAAAATGCTCGGTCATGCGTTGGGCGAAATAGAGCGGCGTGGGCCGGCCGATGAAGTCGCGGCGAAGGCTGTCGAGTTGCTCGTGAAACCCAGGGTCCTGCTGCGCTGACCGGTAGGCGTGCTCCAGCTCTTCCAGGGCCGGCATCAAGATTTCGGGGATGAACTGCCCGCCGAACACCCCATACCGGCCGTGGCTATCCGGATAAGGCGTTTTTTGCGTTTCGGACAAAGTCGCGGATTCGAGCATGATCTTTCCTTCCCGGCGCGCTTTCGATACCGCTCGCCGTGTCGACCGCATAAGGGCGCACGGCGCGCACCGCTTCGCCTACATTTTCCGGCGTCAGGCCGCCCGCAAGAATTACCGGACGGGACAAGCGCACGGCCCGCGCCGCCAGGTCCCAGTCGGCCTGCTGACCGGTGCCGCCGTGCTCGCCAGGCACGGAAGCGTCAAGCAGCCACGCCCGCGTAGCATACGCCTCCATCGATCCAGGCTCAAAATCAGCACCCGCGCGAAAGGCCTTGACGGCCCGCTGGGCATAGGGCCTGACGAACGCGGCAGCTTCCTCGCCATGAAACTGGACGCAGTCGCAAAATGTCAGCCAATCGGCGACATCCACGGGCAGCGGATTGACGCACACGGCCACTGTGGTGATATACGGCGGCAGCTTTTCCGCGATGCGTTTCGCATCCACGGGCGTTATGTGCCGGCCGCGCTTCTTGGCCGCTTCCGCGAAGTTGAATCCGATGGCATCGGCCCCGGCTTCGCATGCGGCAAGCGCATCCTCGAGCGTAGTAATTCCGCAAAGTTTAACGGCGGTCGCCACGGAGCAATTCCTGTATCTTCCCGGGGATATCGCCGCTCGTAACCAGCGCCTCCCCCACAAGGATGGCGTCGACGCCGTGTTCTTCCATCAGCCGGGCATGCTCGCCAGTGAAGATTCCGCTCTCGCTGACCAATGCGACGCCCCCCGGAACGGCCTTCTTGAGGTCGAAGGTGCGCGTGATGTCGACTTCGAAGGTGGCCAAGTCGCGGTTGTTGATCCCGATGACATGCGCACCCGCGCCCAGCGCACGCGCAATCTCCTCGGCGTCGTGGGCCTCCACGAGGGCATACATGCCAAGTTCACGGCCAAGCGCGATAAAGTCGCGCAGTTCGAGATCGCTCAAGGAGCGCACGATCAACAGAAAGGCGTCGGCTCCTGCAACGCGCGCTTCGAGAATCTGGTAGGGGTCAATGATGAAATCCTTGCGCATGCACGGGATGCTGACGCGCCGCTTCAGGCTGGTCAGCGTCTTGAGAGACCCCTTGAAGTATTTCTCATCGGTCAGCACGGAGAGGATGGTCGCGCCGCTATCCTCGTAGAGCGCGCCCAAGTCGACCGGGTCGGTTTCGGGCAAAAACACGCCTTTGACGGGCGAGGCCAATTTGACCTCTGCAATCAGGCTAAGCCCCGGCGCACGCACGGCCGCCCTGAAATCCAGAGGCGGCTTGACGTCCGGCAGTTGGGCCCGCAGTTCGTCCTCAGGCAAGGCGCTCTTGGCAAGCCGCACTTCGTCACGCTTGTGCGATACGATTTCATCCAGAATCATTGCGAACCTTCAATGAGCGCGTTCAGTTTGCTCAATGCGTTGCCCGAATCGATCGATTGCTGGGCGGCTCGGATGCCCTCTTCCCAGTCTGCCGCGGCGCCGCCGGCCTGCAGCGCGGGGCTTGCATTCATCACCACGATGTCGCGGTGC
>CAZLBS010000305.1:0-5209 GCA_964557505.1 uncultured Nitrospiraceae bacterium
CGGTGGTTCTCGATGATGCCGTTATGTACGACGGCAATCTCGCCCGGTCCGTCCAGGTGCGGATGCGCATTGGCCTCGCTGGGCGCCCCATGCGTCGCCCAGCGCGTATGGCCAATGGCGAGCTGGCTGGAAAGTGGATGCGCTGTCAATGCCGCGTCGAGTTCGCTCAGCTTGCCTGCCCGCTTGACGACCTGCACGTGGCCGTTTTCCATGGCGGCCACGCCACCGGAGTCGTATCCGCGGTACTCGAGCCGGCGCAGGCCGGCCATAACGATATCAACCGCTTCCCGCGGCCCTGCGTAGCCCACGATGCCGCACATGGTCCCTTCCCCCCGCCCGAAGGAATGCGTTCCCCGGACCAGCTACCCCCGCGGCAGCACATGTGCCGCGGGCATCAGGCGCGCATCAGCGCCTGGTTCGCCGCCCGTGAACAAGTTGAGGATGCCCTTGATGAATTCTCGCACATAGTCGGCGGCTTCCACTGGATTCATGCCCACGTATGCGATGAGATACAAAATCGACAGGGTAATGGCGAGGCCGCCAAGCGCGACGGGAATGCCGCCAAGGCTGATGAGGCCGTCTTCCTCGAGCATGCCGAGGCCAATGAAGAAGACCCCCATCGCCGGCACGGTATTCGTCAGGGGAATAGGGATGCACATCGAGACCCCGCAAAACAGCACCACGATGCCGAGGAGCGCTTCATAAGGCTTCGCTCGAGACAGCACCGTCAGCCGCGGCTTGACAAACTTCTCGAAGAAGGCGATGAAGCGCACCATCGCTTCCACCACTTTAGAGCCGTCTTTCACCTTGATTTTCCAATCGAGGATGCGTTTGGGCAGCCACGGGGCAGGACGCTGGGCAAGCATCTGCGAGGCCAGCACGATGAGGAGCATGCCGCCGGGAATCGAGTAGCCCGGGGCAGGAACCGGCAGGGCGCTCGGCAAGGCAAAGAGAATCAACAGGAGGCCGAAGCTTTTCTCCTGCACCCGGCCGAGAACCTGGCCAAAGGACACCTGGCCCTCTTCTGACAGGAACAACGATCGGATTTCTTCGGAAAGGCGCATGGCAATCAGGGACTCCGTTCAGGCCCAGTTGGGCATGCGCGTGGCGGGAAACAAGTCCGTCAGCGCTCCGTGGTGGGTCATGTCGCGATTTAGAGGGGTCACGCTAATGCAGCAATTGGCAATGGCCTCGAAGTCGGTGCCAGTCTCATCCTCGTGGCCCGGGTCCGCCCCGCCGATCCAATAGTAGCGCTGGCCCCGCGGGTCGATCCGTTCGACGATATCTTCCGGATACTTGCGCCGTCCCTGCCGGGTAATCCGAATGCCTTGCAGTTCGCCATAGGGAACGTCGGGCACATTCACATTCAGCAGCACATCGCTGGGCACGCCGGAATGGAGCACGCGGGCGGCAATATCGCGGGCGGCAGCCGCGCTTCCGTCCAGGTGTTGCGGCACATAGGATGCGTTGGAAACGGCAATGGAAGGAATCCCCGCGAGCATGCCTTCGTATGCCCCTGCGACCGTGCCTGAATACGCGACATCATCCCCCAGGTTGGGGCCCATGTTGACACCGGACACAATGAGCGCAGGTCTCGTCTTCAGCAGTTTTCGCAGGGCGAGCATCATGCAGTCGGCGGGCGTGCCATCTATCATTAGCCACTGCGGTTTGTATTCCGTGACGCGCAAGGGCCGGTGCAACGTAACGCAATGACTGACAGCACTTTGCTGGCGATCCGGCGCGATGACCCACACATCGCCAAGAGTCTTCAAGGCGCCGGTCAACGCGGCCAGACCGGGCGCAAGAATCCCGTCGTCGTTGGTGCAGAGAATGACTGGTTGGCTCATTGGACTTGACTTTGCGGTTCCGTGAATACACCCCGGGCGAGCGCTCCATACAATACCGCATGGCCGCGCCCTATGCGAATCTGCCTGCGCTGAGAAATGCCATGATTTCTTGAGCACGTGCGGGGCCTGCTGGAAATGCGGGCCTTATAGGATATGCTTGCTAATCGTGGCCGCTTGTATTACACTTTAAGTATGAAAGTATCTGTTGAGGTGTCAGTATTAAGATGCTGATTTTGCATGCACATTGCGATTGTGCAAATAATCACTATTGGAGTCGGGATCGTCACGAGCCACGGCGCATAGCGGGCGGGCGCTGACGGGTTTGTCGTGGGAATGAGGACACGGGTTGATGCCTCGATTATTGATAGTAGACGACGAGGAAAACGTTCGGAACGCGCTGAAGCGCTGGTTCGAGTTGGGCGGCTTTGAAGTCGACCTAGCAGAGGACGGCGTCGTGGCTGTTGAGCGGGTCCAAGAGCGCGCTTATGACGCGATCACGATGGACCTGCAGATGCCGCGCATGTCTGGTACAAAGGCGATCGAGGAAATCAAGCAAGTCCGGCCGGAGGTGCCCATCGTCATCTTGACGGGCTTCCACTCGCATCCGGGCAAAGTGACGGAGTCGGGAGCCGCCAAGGTCATGACCAAGCCGGTCAGCCTGCGGGATCTTGAAGAAGCCATTCGCGGCCTGATTGAGCCGCAAGCAGACGCGCCGTAAGATAGTCCCCCAACCGGGCGCTGGGGCCGCGCCGGGTTTGTTAGGACAGGCCGCCATCCACCTGCCGCACGGGTAAGGATGCGTGGCCCGCACTCGGGGGAATGATTCTTCATGAACGCTCAATCATCGAGCACGCCGCGCCTGAACTGGGCGGGGCTCATCAAGACCATCGGGCCAGGAATCCTGTTCGCAGGGGCCGCCATTGGGGTGTCGCACCTGGTGCAGTCGACCCGTGCGGGTGCGATGTATGGCTGGCTGCTCGCGCCCATCATCATCCTGACCATGGCTGTCAAGTACCCCTTCTTTCAGTATCCATACCGCTACATGACCGCGACCGGCGAATCCATGCTCCGGGGCTATCAGCGCGTGGGCAACTGGATGCTTGGGCTCTTCGGGGTCTTGGTGCTGTTGAGCGGGGTGCTGACGCTAGCGGCTGTCACGGTCGTTACGGCGGGGCTCGCGGGCCAGCTCTTTCCGCTGCCCTTCGTTCCGGCTGAAGCGAGCGCCGTAGTCTGGACCATTGCTTTCGTCGCCGGCACGCTGGCGCTGCTGCTGTTTGGGCACTATGCCACGCTGGACGCCGTCATCAAGGCGATCATGTCCGTGCTCGCCGTGGCCACGGTAGCCGCCTTGGGTGTCGCCCTGAGCAAAGGCAGCAATGCCCTTCCCAATGTGGAAACGCCCGCCTTGTGGGACGCCGCGGGCATTACGTTTTTGCTGGGGCTCATGGGATGGATGCCTACGCCCATTGACGCCTCGGTCTGGCCAACCCTATGGGCGGCAGAGCGCAAACGGCAGACCGGCCACACGCCCTCGCGCGCGGAGGCCATGACGGATTTCCACATCGGCTATTTCGGCACGCTGGCGATGGCGCTCTGCTTCCTGGGTCTGGGCGCCTTGGTCATGTTCGCGACCGGGCGGGAGTTTCCCGGCGCGGCCGTCGCGTTTGCGGGGGAGTTTTTCACGCTCTACACGGAAACGCTGGGCAATTGGAGCTTGTACATCGTGGGCCTCGCGGCGCTGACCTGCATGATCAGCACGACGCTGACCTGCTTCGACGCCTACACGCGCACGGCCTATGCTTCATTTATGCTGCTTGCGCAACGTGGCGAAGAACGTTCGCAGCGCGAGGATGCCTCCTACCGCTTGCTGATGGGCGCCTACGGGGTAATCACGATTATCATCATCGCGTTCTTCAGCGAGCAGATGCTGGCCATTGTGACCGTGGCCACGGTACTGGCTTTCCTCTCGGCCCCCATCGTTGGGCTCATGAACTACGTGACCGTCATGCGGACCGGCGTCGAAGAGGGCGCACGGCCCACGGCGCTGCTGCATGTCGTGACGTGGATTGGCCTGGTCTACCTTGCCGGCTTCTCGATGGTATGGCTGTACATATCCTTTTTGCAGTGAGCATGCTTTCTTCACGGCTGTTGATCGAGAAAGGCCTGAATGGCTTCGCGGTGGTCGCCTTGAAGCTCGGCCCGCCCAGGCTTGGCGGCTCCTCCCGCGCCGCATTGTTTGCGGAGCGCCTTGAGCAACTTGTTGCTATCCCCCTCGACTGGCTCGATCACGGTGACGACTTTGCCGCCGCCGCGCTTTTCAATGCTCAGCGGCCAGCCGCCTTTCCGGGTCTTCGGCACGGTCCAATCACGCTTCGGGACAATCTCGGCTCGAGACGCATTGCTCGCCCCCGCCCGCTGCTCCGGCAATTCGCTGCCGCCGAGTTGCTCCTTCAGCGACGCGAAAGGATTGCTGGTCAGCGGCGTGCCTCCCGTGTCCCGTTTCTCCTTGCGTGGCTTCGACATTGATGACTCCTTTGAACTAGCATCTGATAGCGGTTGGGAGCGCCTTAAGCATGCATGCACCTGGAATCAACTCGCCCGCGCGGCTGCTTGTGCGCTTCGTGCTGTTTGCCCTCATTGGCTTGCTCATCGAGGTGTTCTTCACGGCCATAGCCGGGGGCATCGGGGGCAACATCAACCTGCGTGGCCAGAAGCATCTGTGGATGGTCATCGACTACGGCCTGCTCGGCGTCGTGCTCGTGCCCATCGCCCGTTTCCTCATGCGCCGCAACATCCCGCTCGCCGGCCGCGCCATCGTGTACATGCTCGGCATCTTCATCATCGAGTATATCTCGGGTCTGGCCTTTGTGTATGCCGGCCTCGAGATTTGGGACTACTCGCATTTGCCCCTCAACCTGCACGGGCAAATCACGCTGCTTTACGCGCCCTTCTGGTATGCCCTGGGCTTCGTGGCCGAATGGCTTCATGGCCGAGTGGATGCCTGCGCCATCGTGTTCTTGCGCGGAATGGACGCTTCCGGCCTTCTTGCAGATGAGCGCGCGGCGGACTGAGCATGCACGCGGCGAACATCGTCTACAGCCATGAGCACGGCTGGCTGCTGGGTTGGTTCGGCGCCCGCGGCCTTGAACAGCTCCGCATCTATCCGCGAGAACAGAAGCGTCCTCCCGTTCATGTCCTCCATAGCTGGAAGAACGACGCCCGCGCCACCGCGCTGCATGAGGCCCTGCAACGGTACTTTGCTGGCGCCCGCGAGTCATTCGCGGACGTTGGCCTCGACCTGAGCGCGGGCACCCCATTTCAGCAGGCCGTGTGGGAGGCTGCGCGAGAAACGCCCCATGGAG
>CAZLBS010000306.1:0-1928 GCA_964557505.1 uncultured Nitrospiraceae bacterium
GGAAGACAGCGAAGCCGCGGGCGAAGATGGCGGCGCAGCGGAGCAGGATGCACCCGATGACGGCGGGCGCGGGCGCTCATTTGGCGGCCCCGTGCCGGAGCCCGTCGCAAAATAGAAATGGGGGGAGTGCGCGCCATAGTGCTCAGGCCTGAGGCGCGTGATGGCATATGGAAGGATGGTTCTGCGTGTTGACTGCTCGATGCTTGGTATTGGTGGGGATTGTGTGCGTACCCATGAGCGGCTTGGCCACGGCCCAGCCTGAAGGGGAAGGGCGCGTGGCCGAGGAGGAGGCCGCGCCCGCCGGTGCGCCTGCTGCCGCGATCACGCTAGATGGCGGCGAAGAAGAAGCGCCCAGCGTCCCCGTGCAGCCGCTTCAAGGCGAGCCCCAAGACAGCGTGACGATGCCCGCGGGGCTCACGCTGGAAGCCGCCCAAACCCTAGCAGTGGAACAAAACCCGACGCTTGAATCAGCGCTGTCGCGGGTGCGGCAAGCCAAGCAACGGGTTCGGCAAGCGTGGTCGCGCTACTTTCCCACAGTCTTCTGGACATACGATCTCTCGCGCACGCGTTTCAGCGGCGAGAATCTGCGGCTGCAACGGCGGGCGGCGCGGCTCCAGGTCTTTAATGAATTCCAGCGCATCGTCAGTGGATTCGGCATCGGCATTCCACAGCAATTGAACGCGGGGACGCTTTTCATCTTCGCCGAAGATGCGCGCCGTACGCTGGACCTGCAGGAAAGCATGGAAAATTACACCATGTCTTTCCAGGCAACGTGGGTGTTGTTCGATGGTTTCGAACGCGAATTCACCCTTGCTGCTTCGCGCTTCGCACGCCAAGAATTCGAGGCGAGCTACGACGAGGCGCAGCGCCTTTTGTTGGGCGCCGTCGCGGATACGTACTACCAGGCTCAATTGTCGAAGGCGCTCATTGACATCGCTCAGGCCGATGCAGCCTTCAACAAGCGCTTGCTCGAAGATGCAATAGCACGGCGCCGCGTCGGCACGGGGTCGCTGAGCGATCAGTTGAACTTTGATGTCCAGGTCAATCAGGCGCAGGCATCCGTGATTTCGGCCACGCGCAATTACAACGTGCAGCTCATCGCGCTGGCCCGGCTGTTGGGCGTGCCGGAAAGCGAGGTCCCAACGGGCACGGCGCTCGCGGAATTGGAATCCGAACGCCCGGAAGAGTTGACCATGCCGAATGCCAACGGTTTGGTCGCCCAGGCGTATGAACTGCGTCCCGACTTGCAGGCGAGCCGCCTATCCGTGAAACGGGCGCGGGCAACAGTCGGCGCGGAAAAGGGCGATTTCCTGCCAACCGTCACCGCCACTGCGGCCGCCCGCGGCAGCAACATGGACAACGGATTCTCGAGCGAAGACTTCGAACAGAGCATCAACGTTGGGGTGAGCTGGGATCTTTTCACGGGAGGACGCCGCATCGCGGAAGTCATCGAGGCCAAGGAAGTGCAGAAAGAAGCCGGCTGGGACTTGCAGAACGATGCCTTGCTCGTGGCCGAAGACGTGCGCGTGGCGCTGGAGAATCTCGCGGCGGCCCAGCAGTCGCTCATTCTGGAGCGGCGCAATGTCGAGATTGTTCGGCGGACGCGCGATTTGGTCGAGAAAGAATACCGCGCTGGCCAGGCGGCGCTTACGCGGTTGAACGAAGCGCAACTCGATCTGACGACCGCCGAGGCGAATCTGGCGACGGCGCTGGTCGATCTCCGCCGTGCATGGGCCGAAGTGGACACCGCGACCGGCACGATTTTGGATGCCGCCCCCGCTGGCTGACATGCGATGGCAGCAGCATCGCGACCTTGCAACCCTCATCCAAGCAGCTTCACATAAACTTTATTCGCGGTAAGTTGCCCCTTCATTGTCGCGGCGTACACTAGAGCGTTTTAAATAAAACTGTATCTTTTTGGCGTACTT
>CAZLBS010000306.1:1938-5197 GCA_964557505.1 uncultured Nitrospiraceae bacterium
TCATTGTCGCGGCGTACTCTAACGTACGGTCGCTGGCGCGCACACCAGCACGCCAGCGTCTCACTTCCATCTGGGACAGTAAAAGGAGAATCTGGTCATGGGCAGAGAAATGCCCCTCGGCAAACGCTTGGCGCTGGGCTTTGGCCTTTTGGTAATCATTCTTGCTGTCGTCGCGGTGTGGTCGGTGTATGGCATTGGCGGCATCGTCGGCAATGCAACCGAAGTGATCGAGGGCAACAAGCTCAAAGGCGAGTTCATCGCGCGTGAAGTCGACCACCTCGAATGGGCCAAGGCTGTCGGCCAGCTGCTCAATAACGATTCAGTAACGGCGTTGACAGTCGAAACAGACCACACGCAGTGCGGCCTTGGGAAGTGGTATTACGGGGAAGGCCGGGAAAAGGCGGAGCAATTGCTGCCGAGCCTTGCCCCAATGCTGGCCGCGCTCGAGGAGCCCCACAAGAAACTCCATGAATCCGCCATCGCCATGTCGGAAGTGTTCGAGCAACCTGAAACAGGCCTGGGCGCGCTGCTCGCGGAAATCGAAGTCGGCCATCTGGCGTGGTCGCAGCAGCTATCCGAAGCGCTGGCCACAGAATCGAGCGGTCTCTACAGCTATGCCAATCTAATGCACACCGTCGTCGAACAAGCGTTGTCCAGCATTGATGGCCAATCGGCGGATGCCGCCGCCCAATACCTTTCGCGCATCCGTTATGGCGCCGATAAAAAGGACTACGTCTTCGCCATGGATATCGATTCCTTGGTGCTCGAGTCGCATCCGGATGACAGCCTGGTTGGAACCGATGTCAGCGAACGCACGGGCGCCCGGGGACGGCTCATCTTCCAAGAAATGGCCCGCATCGCGAAAGAGGATGGCGAGGGGTACCTGTATTATTGGTGGCCGCAAGCGGGAAGCGAAGAGGCCCAGCCGAAGCTGACGTATTTGCGCACGCATGATGCGTTGAATTGGGTCGTGGCGACGGGCGTCTATCTCGACGCCGCCAACGAGCAGTTGCTGGCACGGGCCGAACGCTTTACGCAAGGCGAGCCATTTTCCGCGGGGGTGCAGCTCGACAACACGCGCTGCGCATTGGGGCACTGGCTGGAGGCGCCTGAAACCCAGGCCATGGCCCAGCGCAACCCTGCCTTCGCGCGCCATCTCCAGGCCATTCGAGAACCTCACGCCAGGCTGCACGCGAGTGCGCGCGCCATCGAAGCGGCCCTCACCAAGCTCGATGTGCCCGCGGCGTTTGCGATTTATCAGCAACAGACCGAGACCGCCTTGGCCGCCGTGCGCGAAGAATTGCACCACATGATGCAGTTGCACGCGCAATCGGAAGAAGGGTTTCAAGAAGCCGCGGCTATTTTCACAGCTGAAACCGAGCCGGCGCTTCAGGAAGTGCAAGGACATCTGCATGGTCTGCGCGCGCACATCGACGCCAACATCATGACCGATGACGCCATGTTGGCCAGTGCGGCGATGACGCGCACAGTGCTCGTCGTGCTCTCGATCGTGGGCATGCTGCTGGGCATTGGCGCGGCGGTGCTGATTGCACGCAGCATCATGCGGGCCTTGAACAGCATTATCGCCCGGCTGCGCGAAAACGCCGGACAAGTCGAGAACGCGGCCGGCCAGGTGGCGGAGTCGAGCCAGAGCATGGCGGAAGGCGCCAGCGAGCAGGCGGCAAGCCTCGAGGAGACCTCGGCCTCCCTGGAACAGCTCACCGCCAACACGCAGCAGAATGCCGACAATGCACGGGCGGCCCAAGAGAACATGAACCAGACGCAAGACATGGTCGACTCGGGGTCGCGCTCGATCGAGGAATTGGGCGATGCGATGAACGCCATCAAGAATTCGTCGGACGAGACGGCGAAGATTGTCAAGACCATTGACGAGGTGGCGTTTCAAACGAATCTGCTCGCCTTGAATGCCGCCGTCGAAGCCGCCCGTGCTGGCGAGGCCGGCAAAGGCTTTGCCGTTGTGGCGGATGAAGTGCGCAGCCTGGCGCAGCGCAGCGCGGAAGCAGCCCGCAATACGGCCTCGCTGATCGAAGAATCGCGGACCAATGCGAACCGAGGGGTTGAGGTGAGCGAGAAAGTAGCGCAAGCCGTTCGGGCCATCCGCGAGGCAGCCAACAACGCGAATGCCTTGGTAAAGGAAATCAGCTCGGCCAGCCAGGAACAGGCAAGCGGCATCGGCCAAATCAATACCGCCGTGTCCCAAATGGACGCGGTGACGCAGTCGGCCGCGGCCAATGCCGAAGAAGCGGCGTCCGCCAGTGAGCAACTGAGCGCGCAGGCCCGGGACCTAGCGGCCATCGTCATGCAGTTGCAGAGCTTGGTCGGCGGACTCGCGGCACAGCATCAGGCTTCCGTCGCCGGCACCGGCAACAGCGGGCCTGGCGATGGAGCAGTTGTGCGGGGGCTGCCTGCCCCCAAGCAACAACACTTCGCCCGGGCGAACAACGGCAGCCGGTCGGCCCCAGTGGCTTATCTGGATGATGGCCGCCGTACCGACGAGGACCGCCGCTCAGAGGAGCAACTCACCAGCCTCAGCTGATTGCACGATTCATCTAGCCCTCATACCCACCCACACCTGGAGCGCCCGCGCGTTTACCCCTTTCGCGCGGGCGCTCAATCTTGTATGTCTTCATGCGTGCGGAGAAGGTATTGGCCTTGATGCCCAGGCGGGCGGCAGCGCCATCTTTCCCCGAAACTTTCCAATGGCAGGCCTCGAGCGCCCGGACGAGGTTGTCACGCTCGAATTGCCGCAATTCCAAATCTGAGTACACGCGCGATTCGCCCGGTGCAGGGGAACCTGTATCCGTCCCGGGCGCAAGCGCATTCGCAGTGGGCGCGGCCTGCGGGAGGTTGAAGCACAGGGTGTCGCTGCCGCGCGAGATGATCACCGCGCGCTCGACAGCGTTTTGCAATTCGCGGATGTTGCCCGGCCAGGGATAGGCCTGAAGCTTGCGGATGTTAGCCGCGTCGAGCCGCTGCGGGCGTACGCCCAGCCGGTGTCCCGCGCGCTTGAGAAAGTGTTCGGTAAGCTCGGGGACATCTTCAGGCCGTTCGCGCAGGGGCGGCATGTGAATGGGAAAGACGCTCAACCGGTAATACAGGTCTTGGCGAAACCGGCCCGCATCGGCCTCCGCCATGAGGTCGCGGTTCGTAGCGGCAAGGATGCGCACGTTGGTGCGCCGCGTTTTTTCCTCGCCGATGCGCTCGAAGGTTCCCTCTTGCAGCACCCGGAGCAGCTTGC
>CAZLBS010000307.1:0-5168 GCA_964557505.1 uncultured Nitrospiraceae bacterium
AAAGGCAGGCGGCGTGGCGCATGGGGAAAGCGTTGTCCTCGACCTCAGCCAGACGCGAGCGCTTGATTCGCGCGGGGGCGGGTGGCTTGTCGTGATTGCCGATTTCGTGCGCGGGCGCGGCGGCTCGCTGAGTTGGCGCAACGAGCATGCCGCCATCAGCGAAATGATGAATCTCATCGAGCCGGGCCTCATGACCGCCCCCGCCAAGAAGCCCAAGCGAGAGGGAGCATTCTTGTCCCTCGGCGGCAGCGTGATTGCGGCATACGATGAAGCGCGGCAATTTGGCCGCCTGATGGTCGACACCATTTACTGGACCGTCATCGCCCCGGTCGAGGGACGTGGATTCCGCTGGAGCCTCATGATCGACGAGATGCACGAAATGGGCGTGCGCGCATTCGGCATCAACTTTCTGATGAACTTTCTGCTTGGCCTGATCATCGCGATGCTTAGCGCGGCACAGACCGCCAGCCTCGGTCTCGGCATATACGTGGCCTATCTCATCATGATTGGCTTCGCGCGTGAACTCGCCGCCATCATGACGGCCGTCGTGGTATCGGCACGCACAGGGGCCGCTATTGCTGCCGAATTGGGCACCATGGTCGTGCAAGAAGAAATCGACGCCTTGCGCGGCATGGGCATGCATCCGCCGCAGTTTCTCGTGGCGCCGAAGCTTGTCGCCATGGTTATTGTCATGCCGTGCCTGACAGCCATGGGCATGCTCGCGGGCGTGCTCGGCGGCACGGTATGGGGCGTGTTTGTGTTAGGTTTCGAACCACGCGTCTGGTGGGATGCCACGCTCTGGGCGGCCAATAGCGCGGACATCTTGCTCGGCCTGCTCAAGAGTTTCTTCTTCGGCGTCATGATCGTCATGGTCGGATGCCATAACGGCTTGCGCGTTTCAGGCGGTTCACGCGGAGTGGGTCTGGTCACCACGCGCGCCGTCGTAATGGACATCTTTTTCCTCATCGTCATCGACATGGTGTTCGCGCTTATCTTCGAGACCTTCTAGCATGAATGGCAACGGCTCCGAGAACACGCCACAGCATCAAACCCTGCTGCAGGTGCGGAATCTGGTCGCACAGTACGGCGACCTGCGCGTGCTCGATGGCGTGAGCGTCGACATCATCGACAACGAGATTACCGTGATCCTCGGCGGCAGCGGCTGCGGCAAGACAACCCTGATGAAGCACATGTGCGGCTTGCTCTCGCCCACGAGCGGGGAGATTCTGTTCGAAGGCAGCGACATCGCCAAGCTGAACGAAGACGAGATGGCAAAAATTCAGCAGCGCTTTGGCATCGCCTTCCAGAGCGGCGGACTCTTTAATTCGATGACGGTCGGGGAAAACGTCGCGCTTCCTTTGCTTGAATACGGCGGCATGCGCCGCGGCCCACTGCTCGATGCCCTCGTACGCATGAAGCTTAGCCTGGTAGGCCTCGCGCAGGCGCAGCACTTTCTCCCCTCGCAATTGTCGGGCGGCATGAAAAAACGCGCCGGCTTGGCACGTGCCATTGCGCTCGACCCGCCCATCGTGTTTTTCGACGAACCCAGCGCCGGGCTCGATCCCATCATGATGGCCGGACTCGACGAGCTCATTTTGCGGATGCGCGATGTACTGAGCATTACCTTCGTAGTCGTCACCCACGAATTGCCCAGCATCGAGACCATTGCCGACAAAGTGCTCTTTCTCGACAAGGGCATCGTGCAGTTCGAAGGCAGCGTAGAAGCGGCGAAGACCGAGGGCAATGATCGCGTGCGGCAATTCTTCGAGCGGCGTGCAGACGAATTCATGGTCCAGCGCGCGTTATGATGATCCCAGCCAGCCAGGAGGCCTAATCGTTTGGCGACCCCAGCCCAAAAAGCGAAAGTCAGTATTTTTCTGCTCGCCAGTGCGGCGCTCTTTGTATCTGCTTTTATCTACTTGCAGGGCCTGCAAGGGGGAGAAAAGGCGCAATACTTCACGCTATTCGAGGAGTCTGTCCTTGGGCTGAGCGAAGGCGGCACCGTCGAATACCTCGGCGTGCCCGTGGGTCAAGTCACGGGAATCCAAGTGCTGCCGGGAAACCAAGTGCGTGTGGACTACGAAGTCGAAGAACGCCGCATCCAGGTTCGCAAAGGCGTGCAGGCCAGCCTGACGCTTTATAGCATTGCGACCGGAACGCTCTACGTATCGCTCGCCGGAGGCGGGAAAGAAGCGCCCGTCCTGCCGAGCGGTACGCAGATTCCGGCGAAGCCTTCGCTCTTTGCCGAGTTTCGCCCTCAGTTGGAGACGGCCGTTTCGAATGCGGTCGAAATTGGGGAAGTGCTGGCGCGCAGTCTCGAGGGCTTGGAAGAAGGGCAGCTCACCCGCCTCTTGGACAAAGCCGAATCCACCGTTGACGATGCGGAGGCCTTGCTGGAAAATACGAATGAAACGGTGACCGCTATGCGCGGCGACGTGGAAGCAACGGTCAAAGACCTTCGCTCGATTGTCGATGAGGTGCGCGTATTCGCCGAGCGTGCGACGACAACCGCCGAGGAACTCGATCGGCAATTGGCGCAGCTTGAATTGCCCCAAACAGAAGAAAGCTTGCGCGCCGCGCTCGACGAATATACGAGGTTGGCCGAGCGCGTCAATGAAACGGTGGACGGTCTCGAGAATACGGTGCGCGCGGTGCAACACGATGTCGACACGATTCAATATGCGTTTCAGCAAGGGCTGGCGAGCCTGCAGGAAACGTTTACGGCGCTCGGGGCGCTTGCGCAACAATTGCGAGAAGATCCTGCATCGATCATCAGAGGCCGGGGCGAACGTGTGGAGGTAGAAGAATGAAACGGCGCGCTTTCCTCGCCATGACGGCAACGCTCCTGTGCGCATTCAGCGGATGCCTTAGCGCTGGCGAATATGTGCCGGCGACCTACTATGCCATCGCTCCGGAAATTGTCGTCGAGCCCGAGGCGCAACCCCGCGAACAGACCATCGGCGTGCGCCCCATTGCCGAAGGGGCAGCCTACGGCCCCACGATCCTATACCGGCAACAAGGCTATGCCTTGACCGCATATGAACAAGCCGAATGGGCCGAGGCCCCGGGCGCTGTCGTGACGCATGCCATTGTGGTTGCATTGCGGGAAATGAATGGCTTTGCCAACGTAGGTTACGCCGCCGAATTGCAGACCCCGGATATCTATGTCACCGGCCGCCTGTTGGCCTTCGAGGAAGTGCGCTCGGAAGCGGGGCGCACGGCGGCGGTTGCTGTCGAGGTCGCCGTGCGCGATGCCTTGACGGATAAAACCTTCTTCTCGGGCATTGTTCGAGCGGAAACGCCCCTTAAAGACGAGACGAGGTTGGCGTTGGCCGAAGCCATGTCCGCTTCCGTCGCGGAGATAGCCGGGCACATTGCCAATGCCGTGCGCCCGTGACTGCAACCGGCGCCGTGCGCGTCAATGACTATCCAATAACCTGACCAGCCTATACAGCAATTCATGCGCGTCGCGGGGCGACAGCGCATCGGGGTCTGCCTCGCGCAACAGCGCTTCAATGGGCGACGGTTTTGCTTCCTCCTGAGGCGCCGCGCCAAACAAACTGAGTTGCTCTGGCAGCCCCAGTGCGCTCGTGTTTCCCGACTCGAGCATCTCCAAAATTTCGCGCGCCCGCGCAATGACGCGCGGCGGCAGCCCGGCCAGTTTCGCCACTTGAATGCCGTAGCTGTGGTCCGCCCCGCCTTCGACGATGCGATACAAGAACACCACTTTGCCGCCATACTCCCGGACAGCCACGGTTAGATTGCGCGCGTCATCCAATTGGCGGGCGAGTTCTGTCAGTTCATGATAATGCGTTGCGAACAACGTCTTCGCGCCAACCTTGTCGTGAATGTGCTCGGCGACCGACCATGCGATGCTAATGCCATCGAACGTCGACGTGCCGCGGCCGATCTCATCCAGCACGATGAGGCTCTTGCGCGAGGCGGCATTTAAAATCGCGGCCGTTTCGATCATCTCTACCATGAATGTGCTCTCGCCGCGCACCAGATTGTCCGAGGCGCCGACGCGCGTGAAGATGCGGTCCACCACGCCCACGCTGGCTGAAGCCGCGGGCACATAGCTGCCCATCTGCGCCATCAACGTGATCAACGCCACCTGCCGCAAGTATGTCGACTTCCCGGCCATATTCGGCCCCGTGATGATGTGGAGCCGTGAATCCCCCGAAAGCTGCGTGTCATTCGGAACGAACTCGCCACGCGGCATGAGATCTTCTACGACTGGATGCCGTCCTTCGTGAATCTCGAGCGCATCTTCCGTGGTGATGTGGGGCTTGCAGTAATTCTTAGTCGCGGCGGCATCCGCTAAAGCAAGCAACACGTCCAGCGTGGCTACCGCTTCGGCCGTCTCCTGTATGTGCCGGGCCGAACCGGAAATGGCCGCGCGCAAATCCTGAAACAATTCATACTCCAATTTTTGCATGCGCTCTTGGGCCGTTAGAATCTCCTCTTCGCGCGACTTAAGCTGCGGCGTCACATAACGTTCGGCATTCACCAGCGTTTGTTTGCGCTCATAATCGCTGGGCACTTTGTGCGTATGGGCTTTGCTTACTTCGATGTAATATCCAAAGACTTTGTTGTAGCGCACCTTCAGATTTGGAATGCCGCTGCGTGCGCATTCTTCAGCCTGGAGAGTTGCGATCCAGTCTTTGCCGCCCCGCACCAGCGAGCGCAGCCGGTCGAGGGCGTCATTCCAGCCGTCCTTAAGAATGCCGCCTTCCATGATTGTCATGGGGGGTTCATCGATTACTTCGCGTTCGATGCGCGCGGCCAATTCGTCTAAGGGATCGAGCGCGTTTGCCAATTCAGGCAACAGGCCGGCGAGCGCCCCCCGCGCTTCGGATGCACGGCGCACCTCCTCTTGCAACCGGGGAACGCGGCTTAACGCGTCGCACAGCGCGCGCGCATCTCTCGCATTGCCTGCACGTGCCGTCAGCTTTCCGAGCAAGCGCTCGATATCCGCCATGCCCTTGAGCGATTCTCTCAGTTCGAGACGAAGCGCTGTGTCCTCGAAAAACGTTTCGACCGCATCGAGGCGCGCCTGAATCGCATCGATCTCTACGAGGGGATGCACGAGCCAATGCCGCAGCATGCGTCCGCCCATGCTGGTCATCGTGCGATCGAGTACGCCCAGCAACGCCCCCCGCTTCTTC
>CAZLBS010000308.1:0-5144 GCA_964557505.1 uncultured Nitrospiraceae bacterium
CCAGGCTAATAGGGCTCGATTCCCACGATCAGCCAGTTGCCATCTTCCTTCGCCATGAGCAAATCGACCGATGCCTCGCCCGCGGCTCCCGCCACGTCGACAGGCCCCGCCACCGCTTGCACGCCTGAATCATCTATCGCGATTTCCATGTCATCCAAAAACACCTCGCCACCGTCAAGGTATCCCTGAGCCATGGCCCCTTCGAGAAAGATGGCCAACTCCTCTTTCCCGCCTACCTCATCAATGTAGAAGTTGGGCGAGACCATCGCCATGATGCCTTCCATATCGGGCTCGCCAGCCAGCGCATCGGACCATTCCGCGACGTTGGCGCGAATCTGCTCTTCGTCCGTCATGCCCCCGCCGAGTCCCGCGCAGCCTGCCCCGAGCCCCGAAGCCAGCGCCATAAGCCCCAAGAAAAGCCCTTGCACCACTAGTTTCCGCATGGGTTCGCTCCTTCCGTGCGTCCTATGTCTTCCATGTCTTCCGCTAAAACAACTGGACATCCATCGCGGTTATGCGCCAGACGCCCGCCGCTTCCTCTTCCCAAATGAGTTCGATGACGGCCCCGCCAAAGGCGGCCTGCAAGTCGATCGGATAGACCGTTGCCTGCGTCCCGTCGACATCTATCTCCATGTCTTCGGCGAAGACCTCGAGATCTTCGAACAGCCCTTCATCGACGACGCTTTGCAAATACTCGCGGTAGCCGCTCTTCGTCCCATACTCGTAATGCTCGAAGGAATCCGAATAGAAGGTCATCACTTCGTCTACGTTATGCGCTTCGAGAGCATCCGCCCATGACTGCACCCGTGCGGCGACCTCCTCCTCGGGCGAGGGAGCAGGCGCTCCCGTGGCGCAGGCAGCCGTGCCAAGCACCAACAGCACGGCGAGGCTCAGCATCGAATGCCGCGCAGCCTTGCGCGCCTCTCCTAGTTCTGAACGTAGACTCATGGCGTCGCCCCTCTTCAGCATTTGGTCATGTACCCACAACGTGTGGGAGAATACTGCGCATCACTAGGCCGCGCAACCTGCTCGCCGCTGCCCAACCTTCTGGAATGGCTGCCATGGAAAACCCCGCCGCCGCTGAGGCCCCAATCGCAGAGCGCATCGAAGTGCGCTGGAACGACATGGATGCCTTCGGGCATGTCAACAACGTCGTGTATTTCACCTTCTTTGAAACCGCCCGCATCAAATACTTCGAGCGCGTGGCCATGTTCGACCGCGAGGGCTTCGGCAACCAGGGGCCCGCCCTCGTCTCGACCACCTGCAATTTTCGAAAGCAGGTGCACTATCCCGCCACGCTAATCTGTACAGCCCAAGTTCTAAAATTGGGCAACAGCAGCATCACCTTCGAGCACATCATTACCGACGAAAGCACGGGAAGCGTTGTTGCCGATGGCCAAGGCATCGCCGTGTGGACGGACTACAATCAGGGCAAGAGCACGCCAATGCCCGAGCACCTGCGCGCGGCCATCCGAGAGGTCGAGGGACGCGACGGCCTGTAACGGCAATTGGACTTCAGCCAGGCGCCTTCGCAATCATGGGGCCGCAGCAACGGCGGCCAAGGAGGCTTCACAGCCACGTGAGCGACGAGCAACCCCTTCCAGCAAACAACGAAACCGAACACCCCACGCCGCAGGACGAACCCTTTATCGTTGATGCGGCCACGGACGAAGTCCTTCGCATTCATCTCGACCAATTCGAGGGGCCGTTCGAGGTGCTCCTGTACCTCATTCGTTCGCAAGAAATCGATATCTTCGACATTCCCATCCTCCAGATCACCGAGCAGTACCTCCGCTTCCTCGATCTCATGCGCGAAGAAAACCTCGATGTCACCGGAGAGTTTCTCGTCATGGCCGCGACGCTCATCCAAATCAAGTCGAAGATGCTGCTGCCCGCCGGCGAAGACACCGGCGACGATGAAGAAATCGAAGACGAAGACCCCCGCATGGAACTGGTTGAAAAGCTCCTTGAATACCGCCAGTTCCGCCACGCCACGACCCTGCTCGACTATCTGATGGACGAGCGCGCCAAAGTGTTCGCCCGTGGCAGCAAGCCCTCATACGATTACGTGCCCGAGGAGGAAGACGAGTACCTCGAAGTCTCGCTCCACGATCTGATGATGGCGTTCAAGGGTGTCCTGCGGTACGTCGTCGATGCCGGGCCGCATACCGTCGAGGCAGAGCACTACTCGGTTGACGACAAAATCGACCTTATCCAGGAGCGCTTAAGCGCCGAAGGCAGCCTCGACTGGCTCGAACTCCTGAACGCCTGCAAAGCGAAAACGGAGTTGGTCTGTTGTTTTCTGGCTATCTTGGAACTCTGCCGTATGCGCCGCGTGCGCGCACACCAGCACAAGACCTTCGGCAACATCCGCCTCTTCCTCGCCGAGGCCGAACATGAAGCCGCATGAGCGGCAGCCACACGTCAAAAACACGCGTTGACGATGCCGCCTTCGACCCGGTGCGCGGCCCCAGTCGTCGCGCTTGCCAAAGCGCTGCACAAGTACGCTGCGTGCCAGGCCACTTCCTCCGGCGATGCAAACCGGCCAATCAGCGATGTCGGCCGGTTCATCGGCACGAAGTTCTCCTTGGCTTCTTCTACCGAAAGCTTCTGCTGTTCGGCCATTGCCTTGACGAACTCCGACACCCCTTCAGTCCATGTCGGTCCCGGGAGCAGGCTGTTCACCGTCACGCCTGAGCCGGCCAGCTCCCGCGCAAGCCCCCGCGCCAGCGAAAGCTGCGCCGTCTTCGTAACGCCGTAGTGAATCATCTCGACCGGAATGTTTATCCCCGACTCGCTCGAGATAAACAGAATGCGGCCCCAGCCGCGCGACCGCATGCCCTCCATGACCAGCCGCGCGCACCGTACTCCGCTCATGATGTTCACATCGAAAAACTGCTGCCAGTCGTCATCCGTGATTTCGCCGAACGGTTTCGGCTGAAAAATCCCCGTGTTGTTGACAAGAATGTCCACCGGCCCGAAGGCCTGCTCCGCGTCTGCAATCAGTTGCGCACAGCCTTCCGCCGTGCCCACATCCGAGGCAATGCCGACGACGTCGCTGGCGGGTCCTATCGACTCCGCCGCCGCGATGCAGGTCTCCCGGTTGCGCCCATTCACGACAACCTTCGCGCCCTCATCCACGAGCGCCTTCGCAATCGCCTTCCCAATGCCTGCCGTCGAGCCCGTCACGACGGCGGTTTTGTCCTTAATCCCTAAATCCATCCGATGTGCTCCTTGCCGTTATTTGGGCCCGACCAATTTGTATCCGGCCTGTTCAGAATGATGGTCGAACGCACGCATAAAGTGAAACCAATGGTCCTGCATCACAGAAAAGGAAAGGCAGTCAGTCATCGGCCAGGTCTTGTCCCGGCGGGCTCATCCAACACGATGCAATCGTCTTTAACGCAGCCCTCAAGGTACATGCCTTTTTCTTAATCGCTAACGCGCTGCCACGCACGGCTCGTGCTGCTTGTTATGTCCTCAACGCCTGCCTTTGTATAATGCGCATAGACAAGGGAACCAGCGCAAGCCGCTCCGTACGAACGCATTCAGGGGAACCGCACGCCATGCCCAAAACCAAGCCCGCGCCCAAGAAGAAACCCGCCGCCAAGCCGAAGCGCGGCGCCGCACCCAATGGCGCAAACGGAAAGTCGCTGCATCGGCAATACTCCTCGCAAATTACCGACGCACGGGAGCGGGCGGCGAGCCGGGCTATGCTGCATGCGGTCGGCTTCACACCGCAAGACTTCAAGAAATCGCAGGTGGGCATTGCCTCGACCTGGAGCATGGTGACGCCCTGCAACATGCATATCGATGACCTGGCGAAGCACGCGGCCAAGGGCGTGCAGAAAGCCGGCGGCAAGCCCGTCGAGTTCAATACCATTACCATTTCCGACGGCATCTCGATGGGCACCGAGGGCATGAAATACAGCCTCGTATCCCGGGAGGTGATTGCCGACAGCATCGAGACCGTCGCGGGCTGCGAATGGTTTGACGGCCTTGTCGCCATCGGCGGATGCGACAAGAACATGCCCGGCTGCGTCATCGCCATGGCACGCCTGAACCGCCCCAGCGTCTTTGTGTACGGCGGTACGATTCTTCCAGGCGTGCACAAAGGCAAGGATGTCGATATCGTTTCCGTCTTCGAGGCCGTGGGCGCGCATGCGCGTGGCGATATCAGCGACCGCGAACTCAAGCAGATCGAGCAGCGCAGCATTCCCGGTCCGGGCTCCTGCGGCGGCATGTACACCGCCAACACGATGGCCTCAGCGATCGAGGCGCTTGGCATGAGCCTGCCCAATTCCAGCGCCCAGGCCGCCATCTCCAAAGACAAGCAGAAAGACTGCGAGCAAGCTGGCGCGGCCGTGCTGCACATGATCAAGGAAGGCATTACGCCCCGCGACATCATGACGAAGAAGGCATTTGAGAACGCCATCGCAGTGGTCATGGCGCTCGGCGGATCGACCAATGCCGTGTTGCACCTGATCGCGATGGCCTATAGCGCCGGTGTCAAGGTCACGCTCGACGACTTCACACGCATCGGCAAGAAGGCGCCCGTGGTCGCCGACCTCAAGCCCTCTGGACGCTATGTCATGCAACGGCTCATCGAGATCGGCGGCACCGTTCCGCTGATGAAGCGCATGCTCGACGCCGGCATGCTGCATGGAGATTGCCTGACGGTCACTGGCAAAACCCTTGCCGATAATCTAAAGGGCGCGAAAGACTACCCGAAGAACCAGGACATCATCCGTCCTTTCAGCGACCCCATCAAAAAGGACGGGCACCTCGTCATGCTCAAGGGCAACCTTGCTCCCGAAGGAGCCGTGGCCAAGATCTCCGGCAAAGAGGGCTTGTCGTTTACAGGAAAGGCCCGCTGCTTCAACTCAGAAGAAGAGGCGCTGTCGGCCATTCTCGACGGCACAGTCAAGAAGGGCGATGTCATCGTCATACGCTATGAGGGTCCGAAAGGCGGCCCGGGCATGCGCGAAATGCTGTCCCCGACAAGCGCCGTCATGGGCAAGGGCCTCGGCAACGATGTCGCGCTCATCACCGATGGCCGCTTCAGCGGCGGCAGTCATGGGTTCGTCGTCGGCCATATCACCCCCGAGGCGCAAAGCGGCGGACCGCTCGCCATCGTCAAAAAC
>CAZLBS010000309.1:0-5142 GCA_964557505.1 uncultured Nitrospiraceae bacterium
GCCGTCCGCCGGGCGCGGGGCGTCCAGTTCCGCGAGGAGGGTTCCATCCTCGATGGCGCGGAAGCGAAAGCGCCCCTCAGGGTCGACGCTAATCACAGCCAGCAGGTAGTCATCCAGCGCGACAGCTTCGAGAGCCGCGTCCTGCGCCAAGACGCCTGCGGAGTCCGCCTTCGTTGGATAGAACAGCGGCATCGCCTCGCGCATGATCAGCAACAAGATGAGAATTACGCTGAGGATAATCGCAACGCCGCCCGTTGTAATGACGGCAGTGGCGATTTGGTCGATGCGTTTCGCTCGCTTATGTGCTTTGGCGGTCATCGCTTGAAGCGGTTATCGGAGCGCGGCCGCGGAGGCGCTAGCCCTCCAGCTTGGCCAATTCTTGTTCGATGACCGCTGCAGGAAGGGGCAAGTAGCCATCTTTGATGACAATCTCCTGTCCTTCCTTCGAAAGCGCGAAGCGAATGAATTCTTCAACGATGGGGGAGACCGGCTGCCCCGGCTTCTTAACAATGTATACGTAGAGCGCGCGGCTCAAAGGATACTTGCCCTCGAGCACGTTCTCATACGACGGCTCGTAGGCCGGTTCGCCCTGGTTTTCCGCAAGCGGCACGGCGCGCACGCCCGAGGTCTGATAGCCGATGCCCGAATAACCGATGCCCGCTTTGTCCTCGGAAATGCCCATCACGACGCTGGCCGAACCCGGTTGTTCTTTCACTTCATTCTTGAAGTCGCCCTTGAAGAGGGCGTTTTCCTTAAAGAACGCATAGGTGCCCGACGCGGCATTGCGCCCGTACAAGCTGATCGGTAGATTGGCGAATGTGCCGCCCAGCCCCAATTCGCCCCAGGTCTCGATCTCCTGCGGATACCCGCTGTTGCGCGTTTTCGAAAAGAGCGCGTCGACTTCCTCGAACGAGAGCTTTTCGATGGGGTTATCCTTATTCACGAACACGGCGAGCGAGTCGAGGGCCACGCGAATGAAGACCGGCTCGAAGCCGTACTTCTCTTCGAACAGATCGATTTCGGTCGACTTCATGCGGCGCGACATGGGGCCAAGCTGCGATGTGCCCGCGATGAGCGCCGGCGGCGCGGTGCTCGAGCCCTTGCCCTCGATTGAAATCTCGATATTTGGATAGTACGCCCGGAAGGCTTCGTTCCAGAACGTCATCATGTTGTTCAACGTGTCCGAGCCAACACTGGTAATCTTGCCCGAGACGCTGTCGGCCTTCTGGTACTCCGGCACGCCCTCCTCGACTTTGACATCAAAGGCGGCCGCCGGCATGCCAGCCAACACCGCCGCACACAACAACACTCTTTGCACCCATGCCACACCAAACATCCGCTCTCTCCTAAGCACCCGTTCTGCCCAAGCGCACGCCAGCCGTGCACGCAATGGGATAGACGAACGGCTGGCAAGAATAATCACTGATACTCGAGGCCGCTTATGCGGGAGGTTGCCCGCTATCGCGGCATGCACGCGGGAAGTGTATCAAAGGACAGGCGCTTCCCGATACCCCTTTAGGCCGGGCGTGCCGCCTGCCGGCCCCGCCACACGATTGCTGCTTGAACGGCAGCGAGTACGACAAAAAGGACAGGCGCCCAGCGGAACGGCCAGTCGATCCCATAGGCCTCCGCCAGCAGGCCAAAGCCCACGCCGCCAAGGAGATTGCCCGCCCCCGTCAAACTTTCGTGCACGCGTGCGTTGCGGTGCGCCGTGGCCGGGTGTTCCACGCTGTACGCCAAGCTGGCGAAAAATACCCCCGTGGCGCACATGCCCACTACCGCGCAGGCAACAGCCATTACGGCAATGCTGTGCGTGCTGCCCAGGACGAAGAATGCCCCTCCGCCGATGATCTGGGCCCATGCCGCCCAGCCAAAGCGTCCGTGCCAGCCTTGCCACCGCCCCATGCCAAAGGACACCACGATGCGAATGCCGTAGAGCAACACGTTGAAGAGGGCGAACAAAGTTACCGCGGCGGCCCCTACCGAGCCTGGTTCTTCGAAGGCCCAGGCCAAGTCTTCCATTTGTGAGAGGTCTTCCAGGCGCTTCGGAAACACGCCCCGCATCACGCCGATCATGATGGTGCCTGCCAAGTTCGCTCCCCATGCTGCCAACAGGGGCGGCGCGGCCGGCAAGACCCGGGCGGATTGCAGCGGAGCACCTGGCTCCGCCCCGCCGCCGTCCCCTGCGCCGCCGCCGGTCCGCAGGCTTGCCGCGAACGCCGAGGCCATCAGCCCCGTCAGGCCGACGAGCCCGAACGGCAGCCAGTGATGCACGCCATAGAGCGGACCCGCGAAGAGCGGGCCTGCCGCCAGTCCGAAACACCAGGCCATATTGTATGCCGCGATGTGCCGCCCCCGTTTTGAAGCGTCGCGTTCGGATGACATGAAGGCCTGCATATTGGGCCAGAAGCACCCGCTGCCCACCACGGCCACCGAGACCAGCAACCCAAACAAGGCCGGCTCGTACGTCAATGGCGCTACGGCGTAGCAGAGCGAAAACCATGCGCTGCCCAGCACGGCCGCCCGCATCGGTTCCGCCATACGCCGTACCCAATAGCCCGACAGCAAACAGGCGGCTGTATACGCCGCGCCCTGGATGCCCAGAATCCCCCCGGAGAGCCCGGCGCCTCCGTCCAAATACTCGAAGACGTAAAAGGGCGTGACCGTCAAGGCGCTTGAAAAGGCGAAGTCATACAAGAAGGCAGCAATGAGATGACGCAGCCGGGGCGGGATCATGAGAAAGGGCGGGACGCAGGCTGAAGAATGCGCTGACGCAACTCGCGCGCGGCTGCTTCTGGGTCGGCAGCGGCAGTCACTGCCGTCACCACTGCTGGATGCCGCGCCCCGCGCGACACCACTTCGGCGATGTTGTGCGCCTTTATCCCGCCCATCGTGGACCAGGGAATGCGCAGCTGTGGGGCGATCGCTTCGATGGCTTGCGGGCCCAAGGCGCTCATCGCGAGCACCTTGGTCTGGGTCTCGAAAATAGGGCCGATGTTCACGTAGCTGGCGCCCGCCGCTTGGGCCGCCAAGGCCTCTTCCAGGGAGTGCGATGAGCCGCCGATGATGAGGTCTGGGGCAACCGCGCGGGCAGCCTCGATGGGAAGGTCCGACTGGCCAAGATGAACCCCGTCCGCCTCCACGGCCAACGCTAGGTCGACCCGGTCGTCGATGATGAGCACCGCATCCCATGCGGCGCACCGCTCCCGAAAGGCTGCCGCCCGCTGATAGAGCGCACGGGCCGGCCCATCCTTTTCCCGAAACTGAATGAGGCGGACCCCTGCACGAAGCACCGCATCGAGAATTTCAAGGGCCGGGCGCCCGGCGCAGAAGGACTCCGTAATGACCACGTACAGGTCCGCTGCGTCGAAGCGGGTCATCCGCGCATCATGCAGCTCCGGCATGGCGAAGCCTTCAGCCTCCGCCCACAAAATGAATGATCTCGAGGGCATCGCCTTCCGTGAGGTTGACGGCGGCAAAGGCTTCGCGCGGCACGATCGCGCCGTTGCGCTCGACAACGGTTTCGCTGGGGTCGAAGCCTAAGCCAGTCAGAAGCGACGCCACGGAGGCATCATCTTCGACCACGCGCGATTCTCCATTCACTCGAACATCCATTGCTGCCCTGCCTCACGCCCGATCGAATGCATAGTCGTAGTCTTTCCACACGGGGTCGTAACCCGCCGCTTGAATCATGGCGGCGACTTCAGCAGCGGGCCGCGTATCTTCAATTGCGAACTGCTCGAGCGTTTCTTCGCCGTAGGTCGCGTAGCCCCCCGGACGCGTGGATGAGCCTGCGCTCATCATCGTGGCCCCGAGCGGCGCCAACCGCGCCCGCAGCGCTGCTGATTCGCGGGTCGAAACGTTGAAGCCGGCTTCCGGCAAAAACAGCCGCATCGCCAGCATCATTTGGACGAGTTCGCGGTCGGTCATCAGCTTCGGAATGTGAAAACGCGCGGGCACATTATGCAACCGCGGGAAGGATAGCGATACCGCGCTTTGCCAGCAGACTTGTTGCAAATAGCGTGCGTGCTGTCCCAAACGCAAGGCCTCGAGCCGCCAGCTGCTCAGGCCAAGCAGGGCGCCGATGCTCAGCTTCCGCACGCCCGCGCGCCCCGCCCGCTCGATGGCGTCTAGCCGGTAATCATAGTCCGCCTTTTGCCCGAGCAAGTGCACCTGACGGTAGACATCGCGGTCGTACGTTTCCATGTACAGCGTGATGCCCTCGAGTCCTTCCTCGGCCAGACGGCGGTACTCATCGGATTCCAAGGCATACACCTCGGCCGAAACCGAGGGAAAGTACTCCCGCGCAATCCGCACGCCCTCGGCGATGTAGGCAACGGATACGGCCTTCGGCGCCTCCCCTGTCAGCAATAGGACCGATTGAAAGCCTTCGCTGGCAAGCGCCTCGCACTCCGCCCGGATTTCGGGCTCAGCCAGCGTGATGCGGCGCTCTTTGCTCCCCGACCGCACGGCATAACCGCAGTAGGTGCAATCCGCCCCGCAGACATTCGAAAGATAAAGCGGCACGTAGAGCCCGATGGTGCGCCCGAAATGCCACCGCGTCAGCCGCTGCGCTTCCCGCGCCATGGGCTCGAGATAGGGAACGGCGGATTCGCTCAGCAGCGCCGCGAGGTCCGCAAGCGTGCGCTCGCCACGTGCTGAAAGCGCCCGTTCCACGTCTGCCTCGCGCGCACCCGCTGCCATCTCCTCGAGCGCGCCGTCTGGACTGGATGCCAGGATGTCTCGAAAACTCACCGCACATGAACCTATAGGTTGACTGCACTCGCTAAAGAATAACGCCCCTGCGGGCGTCGCGTCATCCGGGGCCATCAGCGCGCTTGCGCTGGCGGGTCAGCTTCGCCCGGCCCACGTTCCGGCAAGCCGAGGGGGGCGGCATTGGCGGCGAAGGGCAGGCACCGTGCGCGCCATTCTGCCAGCGCGGCTACCGCGCATGCCTCCTTCACGCGCCCGGCCGACTCCAGGGCCCTCGCTTCATCCGTCAAGCGTTCCACCTCCCGCAAGAGAAAGTCGGCGCGTTCCGGCGGCGTGTCCGCTGCTCCGGTCAGATATGCCGCTTGAAATTCGCGGCACTGCGCCAGGGTCTTCGCAAGGGGTTCCAAGAACGCCTCGCTGCTTGCTTCC
>CAZLBS010000310.1:0-831 GCA_964557505.1 uncultured Nitrospiraceae bacterium
GTAAAGGCGGTGATTCCGCCGCTGCTGAAGGTGCTGACGAAGAAGCCCGAGCGGCCACGAGACGACGAAGTGCGGCAGAATCCCCGCGCGGCAAGCGCACGGCTGCGTGCCGCCGAGCGGACGGCCATCGAAGCGGGTTAAGCGCCGCAAGGCGAAAAAGGAGTTGATGCAATGTCCCAGCGAAAGCGCGCCCCGCTGCCGGCGTGGTCCTGGCTGAAGTGGCTGCCGTTCTTCGTGTTGCCCTACCTCGCGCTGACGTCCGAGGCGTGGCTGCATATGGGGCGCATTCAAAATGGCTACGAGGCCAGCGAGATCCGCGCGCGCGTCAAGGTGTTGGAGTCGAAGGCAGACGAACTCGACGTGCGCCTGCGCGACCTGGAAAACCTCGATCAGCTGAGCGCGAAAGCGCCCGGCCTCGGGTTGGTGACGCCGGCCCCTGGGCAGGTCGTGGTGGTGGCGGCCGATGATGAATCGACGCCAGCCGAAGAGCCGCCATTGACCGAGAAGCAGCCGGTCGAACTGGCGCACGCCGCCGGCCCCGGCGAGTAACCTGCGGGAGGCGCCCGATGCCCCAGGCCCGCAAGCGAAAAGCTGACGCAACGCGCACCCCGCCCGAATCATCCCCAAAGCCGAAGAAGCGTGCGGCGCCCAGCTATGGCGAGCCGCCGGCGCTTGCGCAAAAGGTGCGCATCGGCATTGTCTTAGCGATCTTCCTCACCGGCTTTGGAGTGATTGCGGCACGCCTGGTGGCCTTGCAGGCAGACCCCAAGCTGGAAGCCATCGAAGTCTCGAACAAACACTCGGGGCATCTCGAGATCGAAGTTCCCCGGG
>CAZLBS010000310.1:841-5129 GCA_964557505.1 uncultured Nitrospiraceae bacterium
GAGCGGATGTTCTGGTCGCTGTATGCCCATCCCCGCCGCATCGATGCGCCGCGTTCTCTTGCGCGTGATTTGGCTCCATTGGCCGGCATTGCGCCGGATACCCTAGCCAGCCGTTTCACGCGCACGCAGGACTCGGGAGCGCTCTACCAAGAGGTTGCCATCAAGCGGTATCTGACCGATGAGGAGATGGCGGTGTTCGGGAGCCGCGCCGAATGGCAAGCGCGCGGCCTGCACTTCAAAAAGGAGGCGTTGCGGTATTACCCGGAAGAAGACTTGGCCGCGCATGTTCTGGGGTTTGTGAATCACCAAGGGGAGCCGGGCCGCGGCATCGAAGCACGCTTCGACCATTTGCTGCGCTCGACGCCGGGCATGCGCCAGGCACGGGTCGACGGCACACGCACGCTCATCGCGTCGTTGACCGAAAACTACGTCGCGCCTTCGGGCGGCGCGCACGTGCGGCTGACGATTGACTCGGCGATGCAATACGTCCTCGAGCAAGCGCTCGACGCAGCGTTGGTGCGGGCTGAGGCGCCCCGCGCGATGGGCATCTTGATGGATCCCGACACCGGCGCCATTCGGGCGCTGGCGGTACGGCCTGCCTACAACCTGAACGAGTTTTACGATTACGAGCAGTATCCGAAAGCGAACCGGGTGAACCGGGCTGTGGAAGCCGTGTTCGAGCCGGGGTCGACGTTCAAGATCGTGACGGCCGCGGCTGCCCTCGAGCATGGCTTGGTCGATTGGAACACGCCCATCGACTGCGAAAACGGCACGATGTACATCGGCAACCGGCGCATCGGCGATTATCACAAGATGGGCGTCGAGCCCTTCGAAGTTTGCTTCGCGGAGTCGAGCAACATTGCGATGATCAAGCTGGCGGCAAAGCTCGGCCCCGAGCGGCTCGATGAGTGGATCCGCCGCTTTGGCTTCGGCACGCGCACCAGCCAAGACCTGCCCGCGGAGAGTCCGGGCATCTACCGCGACGTGGACGACTGGTCCGGCTACTCGATGGGTTCCCTGCCGATGGGCCAAGAGATCTCGGTGACCATGCCGCAACTCGCCCGCGCGTTTGCCGTCATTGCCAACGGCGGCTATCTCGTCGAGCCGCACATCGTCGAAGATGTCACCGAGCGCAATGGCGCCCTTGTCTATGCCGCAAATGCCGAGCCAGGCCAGCGCATCTTGTCCGCGGCTACCGCCGAAACGATGCGCGATTTGTGCCACCTTGTGGTCAGCGTCGGCACGGGCACCCGCGCACGCATCGATGAATACCGCGCGGCAGGGAAGACGGGTACGGCGCAGATGGCCCGGGCGGATGGCAAAGGGTATGAAGAGGACAAGTACAATACGGTCTTTGCTGGCTTTGCCCCCGTGCGCGACCCGGAGTTGGTCTGCGTCATCGTGGTGGAGGAGCCCGGCATCAAGCAGCATTACGGCGGATATGTCTGCGGGCCGGTCTTCAAGGAAGTCGTCCGCGAGTGCTTGATCATGATGCATGTCACGGAAGACCCGCACATTGCAACGGGCGCGGATCCGGATGATCCGCTGTTTGACCAGGACGCGCTGTGGCCGCGGCTGAACATTGCGATGATCGAACCGGCCATGGAAGACCTTGAACTATTTGCGATGGAGCAGGACCTCCAGGCCCTGCAGCGGGCAGCGGGCGAGGATGGGGCTTACTTGCCCGATCTGCGCGGCAAGACCAAGCGCGAGGCGCAAGCCCGTTTGGCGGCGCTAGGCGTCGCGTGGGACTTTCAAGGGGCGGGCTGGGTCATCAAACAGGAGCCGCGGCCCGGCACGCCCGTTGCGCAGGTGACGCGTTGCAGCCTTGTGTTTGCGCCGAAAACCGCCGCGGAACCGGCAGAAGACGTTACGGATGCGTCCGGCGGCGATGACGCTACGTGACTTGGGCGCGGCGCTTGGCCTGCCGCCGGAACACCTGCCCAACGTTGCGCTTGCCGGCGTCACGGAAGACTCGCGCCGCGCCAGGGCGGGGTATGCGTTCATCGCGGCGCCCGGAGAAAAAACGGACGGCCATCTCTTCGTCGAGCAGGCGGCCGAGGCTGGCGCCGTCGTCATTCTTGGCGAACGCGAAGGCATTTCAGAAATGGCGGGGCTGCCCTATGTACGGGTCGCGCATGCGCGCAAAGCCCTAGGAGAATTAGCCCACGCCCTCGCGGGCAATCCCACCGGCCGCATGAAGGTCTTCGGGATCACGGGCACCAATGGCAAGACCAGCGTGGCGTTGATTGCCCGCCGCATTCTCGAGCATGCCGAAATGACCACGGCGCTTTTCGGAACGCTTACATATGAATGGCCCGGCGCGGCGCAGGTAGCGCCGTTGACCACGCCGTTCGGCGAAACCCTCGCGGCCATGTTCGCGGAAGCGCGGGCAGCAGGGGCAGCGGCCGCGGTCATGGAAGCAAGCTCGCATGCGCTCGACCAGGAGCGGGTGGCAGGCATTCGTTATCATGCAGCCGCCTTTACGAATCTGACGCAAGACCATCTCGATTATCACAAGACCATGGAGAATTACTGCCGGGCGAAGGCGAAATTGTTTGAGCGCCTCTCGGGCGGGGATGCCTTCGCCGTGCTGAATGCAGACGACCCATGGTCGGAGCGGATCGCGGCGCATTGCACGGCGCCCATCACATGGTACGGCAACGAAGCGGAGGTGCGGGCCGAGCACGTCGAGACAGCCTTGCGGGCGACCCGTTTTCGATTCGTGTCGCCCTGGGGCGAGGCGGACATCGAGGCGAAGCTTCTCGGGCATTACAACGTGCACAACCTCCTGTGCGCGGCAGCCCTGTGCGCCCGCGAGGGCATCGCGCCATGGCAGATCGCGCAAGCCATCGCCGCGATGCCGCCCGTGCCAGGGCGTTTCGAACACGTCGACATCGGGCAACCCTTCTTGGTCATTGTGGATTATGCCCACACAGAGGATGGCTTGCTGAACGTCCTGCGCGCGGCGCGCGATATCTGCCGGGGGCGGCTCATTTGCGTGTTCGGATGTGGCGGGGACCGCGACAAAACGAAGCGCCCGAAGATGGGCCATGCCGCGGCACATCTCGCCGACCTCGCCGTGGTAACATCGGACAATCCGCGCACGGAAGACCCCGATGCGATCATTGCCGGCATTGTGCCGGGCCTCGAAGCAGGAGGCATGACCTTGGGCGTGGAAGCTCGCATCGTCCCCGGCCGGCGCGAAGCCATCTATGCGGCCATTGAAATGGCCCAGGAAGATGACTGCGTGGTGATTGCCGGCAAGGGACACGAGGACTATCAAATCATCGGCACGGAACGCACGCATTTCGATGACCGTGAGGAGGCGCGGGCAGCGTTGGAGGCGCGCGGCTTTTGAGCATGTGGAACTATCGCCTGTCCGAAATTGCCGCAATGGCCGGCCTGGAAGCGCCTGCCGCATTTGACGAAATTCGCGTTTCCGGGGTAACGAGCGACTCGCGCAAAGTGACCGCGAAGCAGTTGTTTGTTGCGCTGAAAGGCGAGCGCTTCGATGCCGATGCCTTTGTCGATGACGCGTTTGCGCAGGGCGCCGCCGCGGCCATCACGGCGAAGCCGCACGAAAGCGGCCCCACGCTGGTTGCCGATGACCCATTGGGCGCCCTGCAGCGCTTCGCCGCGGCGCACCGGGACCGGGTGGACATTCCGGTCTTGGGGATTACCGGGTCATGCGGGAAGACAACGGCAAAAGACCTCGCGGCAGCCCTGTTGTCCGAGCGCTACCGCGTCGTCAAAACGCAAGGCAACTACAACAATGAGATCGGCTGCCCGCTGTCGCTGCTCAACATCGGGCCGGATACGGAATTCGCTGTTATTGAAATGGGGGCGAACCATCAAAAAGAAATCGAACGCATGTGTGCCTGGGCGAAGCCCACGGAATCCGTCATCACGATGATAGGCCCGGCACACCTCGAGGGCTTTGGCGGCACGCTCGCGCACGTGCAACAAGCCAAAGGCGAAATTATGGAAGCACTGGATCCGGAGCATGGGCTGTTTTATGTAAACAGCGATGACCACCGCTGCCGGGAATTGGGCGGGCGCTTTCGCGGGCGCACCGTGTCGTTCGGCGCAGAAGGCAGCATCGCGCTGAAGCATGCCGAGCGTCAGGAAGATGGCGGCTTGCTGTTGCAGACCGATCAGGGGCCGGTCTGGGCGCGGCACGTGATCTGGGCGGCCGGCGAGTTCCAATATCCGCAGACGCCCGGCTTCCCGGGCGCCGAGTTGTGCCGACATAACGCCACGATCGGGTCATGGGAATCGGTCAAGG
>CAZLBS010000311.1:0-5114 GCA_964557505.1 uncultured Nitrospiraceae bacterium
TCCTAAACGGCAAGACGATACCGCGCCCGGTAAGATCTTAGATGGCTTGATGCGGCGCGTTGCCATCGAGCCCTCCGGGCAGGCATAATCGCGGTTTTTATCCGGGCTTGCATTTTGACGACAAGGAAGCAAATAGATGACAGAACGCGTGGCAACGGGAGTCTATGACCCCATCGCCGAGGCCATCATGGCAGCCTATCCGGGCGTCAAGCGCGAGGAATTGGTGTTTGCGCCGCCGCCGAAGAATGCCTCGGCGGATGTGGCGGTGCGCCTATTTTTGGCCGCGCGCTCGCTCGGAATGCCCCCGCCAAGGCTTGCTACGGACATTTGTGAAAAGGTCAGCTTCGGTCCCGAAGTGACCGAAGCCCAGGCAGCCGGCCCCTATCTAAATCTGCGGGTCGACCGCTCCATCTTGGGCCGGGAGATCATCCGCCGCGTTCGTGCGGAAGGCGATCGATACGGCTCGAACCATCTCGGGGCCGGCCAAAAGGTGCTCATCGAGCACACCAGCATCAACCCCAATGCCAGCCCCCACGTTGGCCGCGCGCGCAATGCCATGATCGGCGACAGCCTTGTCCGGCTTCTGCGCTTCGAGGGCTATGAGTGCGATGTGCACTACTACGTCAACGACATGGGCCGGCAGATTGCCTTGCTGTCCATGGTCGTTGAAGACCCCGAGCATATGTCCTTTCAAGAAATGCTCGATCTCTATGTCCGGGCCAATGAACGCGCCAAAGATGAACCGGACTTTGCCGAGCGCGGCTACGAACTGCTGGCCAAAATGGAAGAAGGCGACCCGGAGACGCGCGACCGCTTCTTCAAGATCACGGAACTCTGCCTCCATGGCCAGCTCATGGTGCTGGCCCGCCTCGGCGTCAACTACGATGAGTTCGTCCGCGAATCTGGCTATGTGAAAGATCCGCGGCTCGAGCACTTGAGAGGGGTCTTGCGCGAACGCGGCGCCCTGTTCGAAGACGAGGACGAACGCCTGGTCGTAGACCTGCGTGCGTTAGGACACGAGCAGGATGAGGGCCGCTACTTCGTGCTCATGCGCGCCAACGGCAGTTCGCTCTACGGCTACCGGGACCTGGCTTACGCGATGGACAAAGCCGCCCGCGAGGTCGACCTCAACCTGATCGTTCTCGGCGAAGACCACAAGCTGTATCTGGAGCAGCTGACCCGCATCCTGGGCGTGCTCGGCCTAAAGACGCCAGAGCCGGTCTACTACGCCTACATCTTGCTGCGCGACGGAAAGATGAGCACCCGCCAGGGCAAAGTCGTGTTGCTAAGCGACTTCCTCGACGAGGCCACCCGGCGGGCCGGCGAAAAGGTTGCCGCGCAATTGACAGAGGCCAGCGAAACGGAGCACCAGCGCATCGCCGCGAAGGTCGCCGTCGCCGCCATACGCTTCGCCATTCTGCGCATCTCGCCAACTAAGAACGTTACCTTCGATTGGGAGCAGAGCCTCTCATTCACAGGCGACACCGGGCCGTACGTCCAATATTCGTGCGCCCGCATTGCATCCATCCTGCGCAAGTTCGGGCCTTTGCCGGAAGAGATGCCCGCGGCAAACCTGACGTTTACGCATGACGCCGAATGGGACCTTATCGCGCGCATCATCTCGTTTCATGAGGTGACCGCATCCGCGCTTGAACAGCGCGGGGCGCCGCCCATCGCGCAATATGCGCTCGATCTTGCACACGATTTCACAGCCTTCTACCATGCATGCCCAGTAGTGAAAGAGCCGGATGAACACGTACGCCTCGCCCGTGCCTACCTATGCCAAGCCACCTATCAAACGCTAAAGAACGCGTTATGGCTGCTTGGCATCGAAGCGCTTGATCGAATGTAGCGGCATGCGTCATCCCTCGTACAGCGGGCGCGGCGCAAAGGTAACCCGTTAATCAGTAATCACTTACAAGGGACGTCACACAGACCTGAGGCCCGCTGGGAATTGACAGATCGAGCACGTGTTCCGTACACTGAAGATGGTACGAGATACGCCGCGCCCTCGTAATTCAATCAACCCCCAAGGAAGAGAGGTGCATATGAGACTCATCACCTGTCCCCACTGCAGTCACCGTCATGTGGTGGCCTCGCAGGTTCCGAAGGACGTGGTGGTGGTGCTTCCCTGCCCCAATTGCAGCGATTTGTGCGTGCTGTTTCGCGACAAAGTCGTCGGCTTGAAACGGCAGGTTCTCGAGGAAGGAACATTCGACGAGCGCAAAGAGCATCTTGCAGAAGTCATTGCGCACTTCCTAGAACCGGACATGGTGTGGCCCGAGGGCCTGGCCGGCGCCGACGCCTTCGGCCAGAGCGCAGAAGACGAACCCGAGTGGGCCGCACAAGAAGACGCGGGCGCGCCTCAGGCCAAACAGCCTCAAGATGAACAGGAAGCACCCATCACACAAGGCGAAGTAGACAACTTCGTCCGCCTGAATCTGCAGAAAATCGACGACCCCGTCTACTTCCGGCAGATTTTCGGCTAACCTGTCAAACGGCCCTGCGCCCATGCGGCCTGATACGCCGCAAGGCTTGTGGCCACCGCAGCATTCAGACTCTCGACGCCCTCTTGGCGCGGAATGCGCAGGAGGGCGTCGCAGTTTTTCGCCACCCCATGCCGCAGGCCCGACGTCTCGTTGCCCGTTACCAGGGCGCACCGCGCAGGCCAATCATGCTCGAAGACGTTCATGGCCCCCTCGCCCGCAAGACCATACACCCAAATGTCGGCGTCCTTGAGCGTCCGCAGCGCCTTGCTCAGATTCGGCGCGCGCACCAACGTGACGCGCCTCGCCATGCCCGCGCTGGCCCGCATCACCGTGTCGTCCACAAGGGCAGCCCCCCGCTCCGGCAACACCACGCCATCCACTCCAGCCGCGGCGGCACTGCGCAAAATCATCCCTAAATTGCGCGGATGCTGAACATTGTCGAGCACCAGCAGCAAGGCATCTCCTGTCAACTCCGAAAGCAGGCCGCTGAGCCCAGCATAGCTGACCGGACTCACGCGCGCGGCAATGCCCTGATGGTCCCGAGCGCCCACCATGGAATCCAGCTTGGCCAGCGGGACCAGTTCGATCGAAGCGCCCCCCGCCTTCGCCGCGTCCAGCAATGGCTGCAAATCCGCCCGGCGGCGCTCCTTCGCGACATACAGCCGGTTCACCATGTCCGGCGTGGCCAGCGCCTCTTCCACCGCCCGGCGCCCATACACCAAATCCGCATGCGTGCTCATCGTCACATGCTAACAGGATTCGCCCGCCCAGAAGCGCCCACCTACAAAAACATCCGGGCGTGCAATACTGCCAAAAATTTCAGTGGACACGAATGAATTCCGGGCTAGGCATGTTTCGTCGACAAGGGCGTAAATAAATGCGCATGGTTATGGCATACTTAGGCGTTCCGCGGCGGCCCGTGCTCAGGCATGCGCCGCCGTCAACCCGCGAAGGGACATCGATCGTTACTGCCTTATGGGGGCGACACGGTTTCGACGGGGGTGGAAGGAGCGTGAGTTGCGTGCCGAGGACCCCGGTGGCCTCGTAAAAAACCGGGACAACAATACCTGCGAACAACGAGTTTGCACTCGCTGCTTAATCTGATTTAGCAGCCGTTTCACCTCTGACTGCCTGCTAGGGGGATGAAGCGACGACAGCGGGCCTCGAAGGATGAGACCGGCGGTGGCTCATCCGGAGAGTATCGACACCGCCTAGCGGCCAACGATAGCGAGTCCGACGCGCTCGTTGGTGGCGAATCTTAAATGACGGACTACGCACGTAGAGGCTTTCGTTACCTCACCTTCGGACGGGGGTTCGATTCCCCCCGCCTCCACCACCCATGCCCAACCGTTGCTATCAAACGACTTACGCAACCACGCCACCAAGCCACACTACCGAAAGTACACGAAAGTTCGCCGAAAAAAGGGCACAGTGCCCCATCTGTGCCCCGCCGCGCCCCCGCATCCATCCGCGATGACAAGACAAGAATTCCCCTCCGATTTTCGTCTACGCGCGTACTTTGTTTTGCAGTGCGCTCGCTTTACCAGAATTAAAGTTGCCACAGAGAACAATCTCATAAAGAATGCACGCATGCTCAACCCGCAACACAACCCACACATGGAGATTACTCACATGCCTCAGTATTACAGTTTGAAGCAAGTAGCGGAGCAGCTGCTGCCGCCCAAGGCCAATGGCCGTCACATCACCTCTGCCGCAGTATGGAACTGGGTTACCGTCGGCGTCGCCGGAATCAAGCTCAAAGCCTTGTGTGCGGGTGGTCAGTGGTTAGTTACTGCCGAGGACCTGAACGAGTTCCTGGAAGCCGTCGCCGAGAAGAAAATTTCAAATGCCCGGCAAAAACAAGCAGCCCGGAAAACGGCGCGCCAAAAGGCAGTCGCAAAGGAGCGCGCAAAGGTATGAGGACCCCGCACCCCTTCATCTACATTCGAAACGAACCACTTCCCCCGCCCACTATCGAAGGGATGATGCCTGTCCTTGATGAGCGCGACGCCATAATGCGGCGCTACTTTATCGGTGAGCAGGACATGGGCGCATATTGTATCGCCCACAAAGACTGCCCCCATAGCCTTCAAGTGGATCGCGACTACGAAGTGCACCGCGCGGGGGAAAACGTCGTGTGCTTCCCGCGTAACGCGCGGCCTACCCCGGATGAACTCTGGCGCGAGCTCGAAATCAACGCCTATCAGGAAGTCGAGATGCCGGATGGCAGCGAATGGCGTGTACCCATCATTCAGACCGTCGACCATGAATTTGGGCTGCCCGTCTTGCCGGACGGTAACTCCGAGTTTGGCGTGATGGGGTATCCAGGACACAACTACGCCTATGAAAGCGCCGCGATTTTCATTCGAGAGTTCCTACTCGAAGATACACTCAAAACGCACACGGTTTTGACGTGTGCTATTTGCATGTTGAATGCAGCCTACAGAGTCAACACGCCGGAATTGGTCGCGCTCGGATTTCTCAATCAAAACTCAGCACTAGCCGTATGCCTCGCCGCGACCGATGCAATCCGCCGCCAAAAGCGTTATCTGCGCGACTACGCAGAGCACATCAATAGCATAGGCAAGCAAAGCTTGAACGCCGTGAGGAATTAACCCGATGGCT
>CAZLBS010000312.1:0-5113 GCA_964557505.1 uncultured Nitrospiraceae bacterium
CGCGCTGCCTTCCCACGCGACACGCTCGAGTTGGCGGCCCAGGCCGCGCTCGATATCGCGCAACTCGCGGTGCTGCTCGGGGCTAACGAACATAATCGCATCGCCCGAGGCATTCGCGCGCCCTGTCCGGCCAATGCGGTGCACGTAATCTTCGAAGCAGTTGGGCATGTCGAAATTGATCACATGGCTGATGCCCCGGACATCGAGTCCGCGCGCTGCGACATCCGTCGCCACAAGGACGCTGAACTTGCCGCGGCGAAACCCATCGAGCGACCGCTCGCGCTGGTTCTGATTGCGCCCCCCGTGGATGGCCTCCGCCCGAATGCCCGCGCTGTTCAGATGCTTCGCCACGCGATCGGTTCCGTGCTTGGTGCGGATGAATACCAGTGCCGAGTCGTACGCCGTGTCGGTGAGCCACTTCACGAGCAAGTCGCGTTTGTCGCCTTGGTGCACCGCGTACATCGACTGGTTGACGGTTTCCGCGGGCTTCGAGATGGCGCCGATCTGCACGCGCTTGGGATTGCGGAGAAATTCCGCCGTCAGCTTTTCGATGGCCTTCGGGAAGGTCGCCGAAAAGAGCAGCGTCTGCCGCTCCTTGGGCGCGTCGCTCAGAATGCGCCGCACGTCAGGCAGAAAGCCCATATCCAGCATGCGATCGGCTTCGTCCAGCGCCAAAATCTCCAGCGCCCCGAGGTCCACGTTGCCTTGGCGCATGTGGTCCATCAGCCGCCCGGGCGTGGCGACGATGATGTCGCAGCCCGACTGCAGCCGTTTCGTTTGGCTGTACATGCCGGCGCCTCCTACGAGGCATGCCGTTCTCAGGCGCACCGCTTTACACAATTGCAGGACGCCGCGTTCGACCTGCTGGGCGAGTTCGCGCGTCGGTGCCAACACGAGCATGCGCGGACCGCCGCGGTGCTTCTTGCCCGCAAGCCGCGTCAAGGCCGGCAGCATGAACGCGAGCGTTTTGCCCGTGCCCGTCTGCGCCACGGCGATGAGGTCATCGCCCGCCAGCGCAACCGGCAGCGCCTCCGCCTGCACCGGCGTCGGTTCCAAGATGCCCTCCCGTTCCAGAATGCGCGCGAACAACGGGTTGATGTCATAGTCAGAGAAAGTCATTCCAATTCCTTGCTGTAGCTGCCCTTCCAGGGCGCAAATCACACAATGTGTGCTGTCTTGTGAGCGAACTGATCAAGCCAGCAACACACCACATATGTGTGCGCGGGCTTCCGAGGGTAGGTGCGCAGAACGGTCCTGCAATGGGGACTGCGTTCGTGCTTGACTAGCTTCGGACGGCTCTTGCCGCTCGGGGTTGTACCCAATCCGAAGCATCTAGAATGCGCCTGAGGCGCATGTAAGGGGCAGGATTAGATACCACGCGTGCCGCAAAACCAAAGCAGCAACGCGCTACATTTGCCGGGAGCTTATCTACCTTCGATCCCAAAAGTCAAATGGCATCGCAGTAGCCTCTGGCTAAAGAGCAACGGGCGCGTCAAACGCCCAATGCCTGCAGACGTTGAACGCCATCCTGCTGGGCCGCTCATCAATCCTGTATGCTGACGCAGGCGAGGCGATTTTTCCGCGCTGCGTCCCGCAACCTCGAGTCATTATATGGCGGATGGGGCGCCGGTTGATGGCTCGACAATGTCATCCCGGGGGTTTCCCGCCGAGATAACCAGCCTGCGATTGCCGGCGGATGCGTTCGGAGGAGAGGCCTAGCCGTTTCTGCTTCGCGCACGGCAACGGCGGATGGTTTGAAAATGCCTTGACGAGGAGATTTCATGGCGGGCAAGAGCACCCTTTTTGTCGTAACTGCGGCCCTTTGCTGGGGGCTCTCGGGCGGTATTGGCGGCATCCTGATGGCAGATGGCTGGGATGCCTTTGTCGTGTCTTTTTACCGCGGCGCAATTGGGCTGCTGTGCGTCCTCATTTGGCTGGCAGTCCAGCCCCGGGGCAGCGGACTGGCCACCCGCACCCTGTGGTTTTGGTCGGCTATTGCCGGCCTCGGCGTTGCGGGCAACTTCGCGTTTTACTTTGTGAGCATCGCGCACAGCAGCGTCGCCGTTGCCGCGACGCTGATGTATTGCGCGCCCGTGTTCGTGTATCTCGTCTCTTTCGCCTTAAAGCTTGAACGGCCCACCCCGCGGAAGTGGGGGGCTATCGCGGTCGTCATGCTGGGCATCGTCTTGCTGACCCAGGCCTATACGATCGATGCGGGCGGCGTCACCCTTATAGGCGCTGCCGCTGGACTCCTCTCGGGGCTTTCCTACGCGCTCTTTATTTTCGGCTTCAAATATGCGGCGCCGCACGGCAGCCCCCAGGCCATCCTCGTGATTGCGTTCACGGTGCTCATCGCCGTGCTCATCTGGCCGGGGGATACCAGCCAAACGCTCGCCGCATTGCGTTCGCCCGATTGGCCGCTCTTGGCCGCGCTCGGGGTGCTCGGCGCGGGGCTCTCCTTCCTGCTATACATCACCGGGCTAAAGCACACGGCCCCCGCCGTAGCGTCCATTATCGCTATGGTCGAGCCCGTCACCGCCACCCTGTTCGGGGTGGTGGTCCTCGGCGAACACCTCGCCGCCGCGCAAATTGCCGGCATGGCCCTGATCTTAACGACCGTGACCGCGCTAAGCGCTGCTTCTAGCGTGCAGCCGCCTGCTCGACAAGCGCCCGGCCCAGAACCCAGCGACCGCTGAGTCTCATCCGCGGTTACACCAGCACTGCGCCGGGCAGAGCCTTGGCTTCAAGGGCGCCTGGCTGACACCTCTTGTATACGCCCAATACCATTGCTAGGCTCGGGCTATTTTGCTAAGCTCATATGGCGTATAGGGGCATTGGAAGTGAATGCATCTTCGCGCGGCGGTCTGGGGACTGAGCGCGCGGAGCAAAGGGAATGGGCCGAGGATATGAACAGCAGCAGCGCAATCGCGCGGATGGGTAGCGGCGAGGCGAGTGTGCCGGCGTCGTTGACAAGTGTTTATCGACGGTTCCACGGGGCCTCCCCTCACACATTGTGGGTTTTGGCGTTGCTGTTCAGCGCGCTGCTGACTGCAGCCGCCCCAGCCCACGCCCAAGGCCAAGTCCTCGAGCAGGTGCAGGTGATCTACGGCTTCCAAGTCGAGGACAGCGCGCTCTCGCCAGACGGCAGCCATCTCTATGCGGTGGGCAATAATCAAATCAACGTCTATGAGCGCAATGAGACCACCGGCGAGCTCGAGCCGATACAGGCGCTCTTCAATGGACTTGACGGCGTGGACGGGCTCGGCGGCGCCTTCGGGGTGGCGGTCTCTCCGGATGGGGCGCATGTCTACGTGGCGGGGTTCAACGACGATGCGGTCGCGGTGTTTTCTCGGGACCTGCTGACGGGTACGCTGACTTTTGTAGAGGCGCAGAGCGATGGCCTGGGCGGGGTGGACGGGCTTGATGGCGCCGCCTCGGTGACGGTCTCGCCGGAAGGGACCCATGTCTACGCGGCGGCGACAATCGACGATGCGGTCTCGGTATTTTCGCGGGACGCGGATACCGGTGCGCTGAGGTTTGTCGAGGCGATCTTCGACGACGGCCAGGGTGGCAGTGTCCCTGGTCTCGACCAACCCTTCTCGGTGACGGTCTCGCCGGAAGGGACCCATGTCTACGCGGCGGCCTCTGACGATAATGCAGTGTCGGTATTTTCGCGCGACCCCGGGACGGGTGCGCTAACGTTTGTCGAGGCGATCTTCGATGGGGACATTCAATCTGAGGGGGCCGTCTTCTTCTCGGAACCGCTCGACACCGACCCGGGCTGGGCCCGTACCGGCGATTGGGCATTTGGTGTGCCAGAGGGCAACGAAGGCGATCCCGCCGCGGCGTTCTCGGGTTCGAACGTGTTTGGCTATAACTTGCAAGGGGCCTATACGAACGGCCTCGGTCAGGAGACCCTGACAACGACGGCCATCGATTGCAGCGGGCAAACCAATGTGGAGTTGCGTTTTAAGCGATGGCTTGGGGTTGAGAGCAGTTCTTTTGACGCGGCGCAGGTACAAGTCAGCACGGACCAAATGAACTGGACGACGGTCTTTCAGAACCCGGCAAGCAACATCCAAGACATCAAGTGGCAAACCGTCGCTTACGACATTTCGGCCGTCGCGGACGGCGAACCGCAGGTGTTCGTGCGCTGGGTGATGGGGCCCACAGATTCAATTTTCGCATTCGCCGGATGGAATATTGACGACATTGAATTGCTCTCCGGCACTCCAACAGTAGCAGTGGACGGGCTCTTTCGCGCCGCATCGGTGACGGTCTCGCCGAACGGCGCCCATGTCTACGCGGCGGCAGTCGACGACGCTGCGGTCTCGGTTTTTTCTCGGGACGAAGTGGCGGGTACGCTGACGTTTGTCGAGGTGCAGCGCGACGGCGTGGGCGGCGTGGACGGGCTCAGTGGCGCCAATGACGTGACGGTCTCGCCGGACGGCGCCCATGTCTACGCGGCGGCGGAGTTCGATGATGCGGTCTCAGTGTTTTCTCGGGACGCGGGGACGGGTGCGCTGACATTTCTCGAGGTACAGCGCGACGGCGTGGGCGGCGTGGACGGGCTCGATTTCGCCCGGTCGGTTACGGTGTCTCCGGACGGGGCCTATGTCTACTCGGCGGCGAGTGGCGATGATGCGGTCTCGGTGTTTTCTCGAGACCTGGGGACAGGTTTGCTGACGTTTGTCGAGGCGCAGCGCGACGGCGTGGGCGGCGTGGACCGGCTCGATGGGGCCTTCTCGGTGACGGGCTCGCCTGACGGGGCCCATGTCTACGCCGCGACGTTTTTCGACGATGCAGTCTGGGTGTTTTCCCGGGACGCGGCCACGGGGACGCTGCTGTTTGTCGAGGTGCAGCGCGACGGTGTGGGCGGGGTGGACGGTCTCGCGGGAGCCCAATCGGTAACTGTGTCTCCGGACGGCGCCCATGTCTACGCGGCGGCGTTGGACGATAATGCGGTCTCGGTGTTTTCCCGGGACGCGGTGACGGGTGCGCTAATCTTTGTCGAGGAGCAGCGCGACGGCGTAGGCGGCGTGGACCGGCTCGCTGGAGCCTTCTCGGTGACGGTGTCTCCGGACGGGGCCCACGTCTACACGGCTGATTTCGA